>JAEEHZ010000033.1 GCA_016281115.1 Clostridiaceae bacterium
GCCTTAAAGCACGCGCACGAAAAGGGCATAATCCACCGTGATATAAAGCCCCAAAACATAATGCTTTTGCAGGACGGAACAATTAAAGTTACCGATTTCGGAATTGCACGTTTTTCAAATAAAGAAACACGTACAATGACAGACAAGGCGATAGGCTCCGTGCATTATATAGCACCCGAACAGGCAAGAGGGGATATAACCGACAATAAATCGGACTTGTACTCAGTCGGCGTTATGATGTATGAATTGCTTACGGGCAAACTGCCTTTTGAGGCAGACAACGCTGTTTCCGTTGCTATAATGCAGCTTCAAACAGACCCCAAGCCGTTAAAAGAAATAAATCCCGAAATACCCGACGGCCTTGAAGAGATAACCTTAAAGGCAATGCAGAAAAACCCCGCAAAGCGCTACGCAAGCGCAGACGAAATGCTTGCAGATATTGAAATGTTCAGACAAAACCCGAGCATTAAATTTCAGTACACATATTTTGACGACGATACATCAGACAAATACGCTACTGCAATATCAAATATAAGAAGCAACAGCTTTGAGGACAGCTATGATACGATTGAAGATATAGAAGAGGGCGAAGAAGATATAAAAACAGCCCGCAGCCCTGTTATGCCGGTAATACTCGGTGCAGTAACAGCACTGGTATTGATTTTGCTCATTTTTACGGTGGCGGGAGTGACACGAAGCTGTTCTAAAACCGTAGAAGATGTTGACGTACCGCTTCTTGTAGGATTGAATTACAAAAATCAGGTAGAGAATAACTCTAAATATAACTTTACGTGGAATATACAAAGCGCCTATGACGAAAATAAGCCGATAGGCGAGATCTTGGAGCAAAACCCGAAAGCAGGCAGCAAAAAGATAAAGGTAGGCTCTGAGATAACAATAACCGTAAACAGCTCTGAGATAAATACCGTAGTGCCGGGTATAATCGGGCTTGAGGAAGAGGATGCCATAGCGAGAATCACAAAAAACAGCCTCGGTTATGAAATAATTGAGGTTATAGATGATAATACCGCCAAAGGCTATGTAGTATC
Organism: Clostridiaceae bacterium; assembly: GCA_016281115.1. Taxonomy (GTDB): domain Bacteria; phylum Bacillota; class Clostridia; order Oscillospirales; family Acutalibacteraceae; genus JAEEHZ01. Next base: position 1,050 of record JAEEHZ010000033.1, read on the forward strand.
AAGCTCACCGAAGCCCGGAACAGAAGTTTTTGTAGACTCAACCGTAACGGTGTATGTGAGCACAGGTACTACAATAGACCAAATAGAGGTTCCCTATCTTGTAGACTGCACAATGAGCGAAGCGCAAAACAAACTTAATCAGCTTGGACTTGCGCTCGGCGGCAGCGAATACGAAGAAAACGATGCAAAAAAGGATACAATCATTTCTCAAAGTCCCCTTTGGGGAGCAAAGGTAAGCAAGGGTACAAAGGTTTCCATAGTTTTAAGCTCCGGACCTTCCGAAGAAACGACCCTTAAGCAAACAATACCTATGCCGGACTATAACGGCGAGATAAGCTATAAGGTAATTGTAGGCGACAGCGAGATAATAAGAGACAGAACAATAAATCCCTCAAGCTTTACGGACAATGTTATAGAGCGCAAGGGTAAAACCGATACAACAGAAAGAATAACCGTAGAATTAAACGGCGAAGTTTACAGAATTTATACCTTTGATTATAAGAACAAAAAGATAATAACGGAAAAAGAAGTTGATTTTGTGCCGCCCGCAGACGATACACCCACATCCGACACGGAGAATACAATTTCTGCGGACGATGCTTCGGCAGGCGAATAAAAATGAATAAAGAACAGAAAAAAGGGTTAATAACAAAAGCAACTGGCGGATTTTATTATGTTGATACGGAAAACGCGGTTTATGAGTGCAAGGCACGCGGCGTTTTCAGAAAAAACAGTATTTCTCCCGTTGTAGGAGACGTTGTTACAATAGAGATTCCCGAAGAGGGGTATGCGTTGATAAGCAATATAGAAAAGCGCAAGAATTATATTGTGCGTCCTCCGCTTTCCAATATAGACAATCTGGTTTTGGTGGTGTCTACTACCGAGCCTGAGCCAAATGCGCTTATTATTGACAAAATGCTTGCCGTTGCCGAAATAAATGATATAACTCCAATAATCGTATTCACAAAAGCAGATTTGAAGCAATCCTGCGGTTTAGAGCAAATATACCGTGATTCGGGATTTGATGTGTTCAGCTGTTCCGAAGGTATAATGGAGAATAAAGATTCATTTCTTAAATTGCTTTGCGGCAATAAGATAACTGCCCTTACGGGAAATTCGGGCGTTGGTAAATCTACGCTTATAAACGGTCTTTTTCCGGATTTGTGTCTGCAAACGGGAGATATTAGCAAAAAGCTCGGCAGAGGCCGCCACACGACCAGAACGGTAGAGCTTTTTAAAACGGGAGATTTTTACATAGCAGATACGCCCGGGTTTTCCACCTTTGATATGCAAAGGTACGATATAAAGAAGAAAGAAGAACTTGCATATTGCTTTAGGGAATTTAACGATTATATAGGAATGTGCAAATATTCTACATGTACTCATATTTGTGAGCCGGGCTGTGCCGTGATAAACGCGCTGAATGACGGACATATCCACAAAAGCAGGTATAACAGCTATTGCTCTATGTATAATGAGATAAAAGATTTAAAGGACTGGATGGAATAGCTTTCCGCATTTTTGGAGGCTTGACCTTCAGTGATACTATCAAACAGTGGCGTCAAAATATGGATCACAAAACAAATTTGTTTTGCTCTTTATTTCTTTGCAAAATATATTGACATTTGCCCCGGATTTGTGGTATTATACTCTCCGCAAGTGAAAACACCTTGCGGTAAGTGAATATTTAGGGGTATAGCTCAGTTGGTAGAGCAGCGGTCTCCAAAACCGCGTGCCGAGGGTTCAAGTCCTTCTGCCCCTGCCAAAAGCCCGTCTTCCTGCTTTAGCAGGAGGACGGTTTTACTATAGTGTAAATGTCTCGAACCCGAGGCACACAGGCGTGCCGGGCTTCACCGCCGAAGCGCCGCCGGTGGCGGATGAAGCGAGGCGGTGATGCAGCAGCGGTCAAAATTGCGCCTTTAAGAACTTGTTAGGTACAAGATCGTGTATTTCAGAATTAATCTATACAATAATCGCTTTGATTTTTTATATAAATAATGATATAATCATGTGGGAGCGGAGGTGATAATGTGGAATCACTATTTGAAAACAGACACATCGCTGACAAACAAATGTTAAAAGACTTGTATCGCTATGTTTTCTTTCTGCGTAAGCCGGTAATCGTTTGTTATGCGGTTTTATTCTTTTGTTTAATTGTGGATGCAATTCAGTGGATATATGCAAAAAATTCATTTGCGCTGACCGGTATGGTTTTTTTAGTGCCGTTATTTTTTTTGTTTATGATATTACGCTATAATCATGTCGTAAACACCACCATCAAAAGAAACATCGAGTTGCATGGCAAAGAAGTATCGGTCAAAACAGACGTATATAATGATTTTTTTCAGATTACATCATCAACCGGTTCAGTATATAAAATAGACTTTTACAATATCGAAAAAGTAATGCAGACAAAAAAGCTTATTCTACTTATGTCAAAGGAAAAACAGATCTTTGTACTTTCGAAGGACGGATTTACAAAAGGTACGCCGCATGAGTTTTTGGCTTTTTTGAAACGTAAAGGTTACAGAATTTGACTTTAAGTAAAAGAATACGGAAAAAATTTAATGGCTTTTTTATGCTTCACGGTGTGCAATTAAGTCAGGAGGAGCCTGCGACAAATTGCATCACCCAATTCGCGCTTGGATTTTTGTCTGAGCGCGATATTTTTTGCCTGTCATAATGCTTTTTTATATTTATTCGGCAATGGAAAAACAAAGCAGACACCGTTTTGGTGCCTGCATTTTTTGTACCGTCAATGAAACAACATTTATCTGTTTTGGTTGTTCTGGTTATTTCTGTTGTTGTCATTATTGCGGTTGCTTTTGTTGTTATTGTTTTGATTGTTTCTGTCGTTATTGTTGTTGTTATTGTTGTTCTGATTTTGATTGTTTTGGTTGTTTTTGTTGTATTCGTTATTGTTCATCTTTTTCACCTCTGCTTTCAAGAATAGTTTTTCTATTTTATCGCAAACTATTCATAGAAAGAAAAAAAGGTGATGAATATGTTATTAATCAAAAACGGAACAATCCATACAATGGAGGATGAAACTTCATTTATCGGAGACATACTGATCGATAAAGGAAAAATTATAGAAATAAAAGAAAAAATATCAATTAGTAAAAACGTGGAAATAATTGATGCAACAGGCAAAAACGTATTTCCCGGGTTTATTGATGCGCATAGTCATATCGGCATTGCGGAGGAAAAGACCACTGCACAGGTGGACACCAGCAACGAAGGCACTACACCTGTTACGCCCGAGTTGAGAGCAATTGATTGCATCAATCCTATGGACAGCGCTTTTCATAATGCGCTCGCTTCCGGTATTACAGGCGTTATGGCAGGTCCCGGAAGTGCCAACGCTGTCGGCGGACAGTTCGCTTTTATCAAAACAGCCGGACGATGTATTGATGATATGATCGTGCTGGCGCCTGCTGCCATAAAAATTGCTTTCGGTGAAAATCCCATGACCAACTACGGATTAAACGGAAATATGCCATCCACACGTATGGGCATTGCCTCGCTCATTCGCAAGGAGCTGTATAAAGCAAAGCAATACTTTCAGCAAGAAGGTGATCAGGGGTGGCAGCGGGATTTTCAACTTGAATGTTACCGTCCGCTGTTTGAGAAAAAAATACCGTTAAAAGCTCATGTGCACCGAACTGACGATATTTTCACAGCCATCAGGATTGCCAAAGAATTTGACCTTGATCTCACGCTTGACCACTGTACCGAAGGCCATCTTATACCGGAGGAAATCGCCAAAAGCGGCTTTTCTGCTATCGTTGGACCGTCTTTAGCCTCCAGAACCAAGGACGAGGTGAGCTTTTCTGATTTTGCAACGGTGGGTATTCTTCAAAAAGCAGGCGTGACGGTTGCCATAACGTGCGACCACCCTGTTTCAAGAATCCAATATCTTCCGCTGTGTGCCGGCATCGCCGTTAAAGAAGGTATGGAATATTGGGCGGCGCTACGCTCCATCACAATTGATGCCGCACGCATCTGCCATGTTGACAAAAGGGTAGGCAGCCTTTCGGCAGGAAAAGATGCAGATGTTGTTATCTGGGAGGGAAATCCGCTGGAGATCGCCTCTTCGGTATATATGACCATTGTTAACGGCAAAGTAGAGTGGAATGACAATAACAGGAGCGAAAAGTAATGGAAACACCAAAAACGGCACTTATCACGGGGGCGTATGGCGGACTGGGAGCGGAATTTGCCGTACAACACGCAAAAAGGGGTGGCACGCTTATCATCTCCGATTTGAATGAGGAGCGCCTAAAAGAGCAGAAACAGGAATTAGAGCGACAGTACGGCGTCAAAGTCTATGTGTTACCCGCAGACCTGACAAAGCCTGAGGATACAGAGCGGCTGTTCGCCGAGAGTTGCAGACTGAATTTGTCTGTTGATTATTTGATACTTAATGCAGGCTTCGGTGGGCAAGGTACTCTGGCACAACGGCCAATGGAAAAAGATATGTCAATGATCGCCTTAAATGTAGAAGCAAACACCCGTTTGCTAAAGTTGTTTTTACCCGGAATGATTGAACGCGGCGACGGAAAGGTATTGCTGGTATCCTCTATTTCGGCGAAAGTACCGGGGCCCCGACAAGCGGTATATTTTGCCTCAAAAGCTTATCTTACAAGTCTCGGCAATGCGGTGTGGCGCGAACTTAAAGGCACCGGCGTTACGTTGACAACCGTTATGCCGGGAATATTAGCTACGGATTTCGCAGAAAAGGGGCATTTGCAAGACACGCTAATGTTTTCAAATCGCGCCGACCCTGCTAAAGCCGCGGCAAAGGCATATAAAGCAATGCTGCGCGGAAAAATGAATATTTCTCCCTGCGTACAGTTGCCGCTGCGCCTTGCTTTGCTGCTGAGACCGATAATGCCCCAATCGCTGACTACAAAAATGGTTTATTTTTTACAGAAAAGGGGAACGTCTACCGTTAAATGGTGAAGTAAAAAATGCATAAATGATATATGAAAATAAAAACCGCAGGTTTAACCGGCGGTTTTACTTATGAATCTTGTTTTGCAATTTAATGTTATACGAAAAATGTAATTGTGCAAAGCTTCGTTTTTAGAATTACCTAATGTTTACATTCAATTGTTTGCCTTATATCATTTATTTATTGGTGTTTATTAAA
>JAEEHZ010000034.1 GCA_016281115.1 Clostridiaceae bacterium
AAATAAAACAATAGGAGAAAACAAAATGGGTAAGAAAAAGTATGTAGCATACGGTAGCAACTTAAATGTATGCCAAATGGCGAGACGGTGTCCGAATGCGACGGTATTCGGAATCGGCAAAATCAGGGATTATCAACTGACCTTTAGAGGGGTAGCGACAATCGTGCCAGAGAAAGGCAGGTTCGTACCCGTCGGGGTTTGGGAAATAGACGATAGAGACGAAAGGTCGCTCGATATATACGAAGGGTATCCAAGTTTCTATCGGAAAGAAACGATAGCGGTCGAGATGGCAAACGGCGAAACGATAGACGCAATGGTCTACATAATGAACAGGGGAACACCTGGACTGCCGTCGCAATATTACTACGGAGTCATTGAACAGGGCTATCGTGATGTTGGACTGGATACGAAATATCTGGAAGAGGCACTAAAGGATACGGAGAAAAGAAAGTAAGTAAAAAATATATGTGTGTTCGGCAGGAGAGAGTATCGACACTCTCTCCTGTTCTTTGTCAAGAAGGGGAGAGAAAGTGAGTGGAAAAATCATATTGCCAAACGGGAATAAGTTCGACCCATCCCTTGCAGAGAGAGCCAAAACATTTATAAATATGTTAAAGCATACCAAGGGGGAATGGTATGGCAAGAATTTTGAACTATTACCTTGGCAGGAAAAAATAATAACGGAAATATTCGGGACCGTTAAAGAAAACGGCTACCGTCAATATAACACAGCCTACATAGAGATACCCAAAAAGCAAGGCAAGTCGGAACTAGCCGCCGCCGTTGCTTTGTATCTTTTAGCGGGCGACGGAGAATGGGGAGCGGAGGTCTATGGCTGTGCGGCCGATAGACAGCAAGCATCGATAGTTTTCGATGTAGCTTGCCAAATGGTTGAGCAATGCCCAGCCTTAAAGAAAAGGATAAAACCTATAATGAGCCAAAAGCGACTGGTATATATGCCGCTTAACTCGTTTTATCAGGTGCTTTCGGCTGAATCGTATACCAAGCACGGCTTGAACGTACATGGAGTAGTCTTTGACGAACTCCACGCACAGCCGAATAGGGCATTATACGATGTAATGACCCATGGTTCCGGGGACGCAAGGAAACAGCCTTTGTTTTTCCTTATAACCACGGCGGGAACGGATAGGAACAGCATTTGTTGGGAAGTCCATAACAAGGCAAAGGATATTTTGGAAGGGCGAAAGAAAGATAGGTCGTTCTACCCTGTGATATACGGAGCGGAAGACAATGACGACTGGGGTGATCCGAAAGTATGGTATAAGGCGAATCCATCACTCGGTACTACGGTAGATATCGATAAATTGTTTGTGGCATACGAATCAGCAAAGGAAAACCCTGCTGAAGAAAACCTTTTCAGACAGTTAAGACTTAATCAATGGGTCAAACAGTCTGTTCGGTGGATGCCGATGGATGCTTGGGATAAATGCGACTTTGCGGTAGATCCTAACGAATTACTCGGACGGGAATGCTACGGCGGGTTGGACCTATCGTCTAGCATAGATATCACGGCTTTCGTTTTGGTGTTCCCACCTAGGAACGAAGGCGAAAAGTATATTATACTCCCATATTTTTGGATACCCGAAGACACAATTGAGTTAAGGGTAAGGCGAGACCACGTTCCCTATGACGAATGGCTAGCAAAAAAGCAAGTCTTTGCGACGGAGGGGAATGTAATCCACTATGACTTTATAGAGAAGTTTATAGAAGATTTGGGAACGAAATACAACATAAAAGAGATTGCTTTCGATAGATGGGGAGCGGTCCAGATGACCCAAAATCTCGAAGGGATGGGGTTCACGGTCGTGCCTTTCGGTCAAGGTTTCAAAGATATGAGCCCACCGACCAAGGAACTTATGAAACTTGTGCTTGAAGAAAAGATAGCACATGGCGGTAATGTTCCGCTTCGTTGGATGATGGATAATGTGTTCGTAAGGACCGATCCTGCGGGGAATGTGAAGATGGACAAAGAGAAATCTACCGAGAGAATCGACGGTGCTGTGGCAACAGTAATGGCACTTGATAGAGCAATAAGAAACAAAGACGCAGATAGCGTTTATAACGAACGCGGAATATTTGTAATATAACGGAGGCAATATGCAGATAGAAAAGAAACCTATAGAAGAGTTAAAAGCGGCACCTTACAATCCAAGAAAGAATCTTAAGCCGGGGGATGCCGAATATGAAAAGCTTAAACGGAGTATTAAAGAGTTCGGCTATGTAGAACCAGTAATATGGAACAAACGGACTGGACTGGTAGTCGGAGGGCATCAGCGCTTAAAAGTAATGATAGACCTTGGCTACACCGAAGTGGACTGTGTGGTCGTTGACCTTGACGAAAAGAAAGAAAAGGCTTTGAACGTGGCACTGAATAAAATAAGCGGTGCATGGGATAACGAAATGCTCGTAAGCCTATTAAAAGACCTCGACAAGTCGGGCTACGATGTCACGCTGACTGGTTTCGATATGGCAGAGACCCAGGAACTGTTCGGTAGTGGGTCTATGGAGAACGTGCATGAAGACGAGTTCGACGTGGAGTCTGCCGTTGACGAGATCCAAGAACCGAAAACCATATCGGGCGACTTGTGGCTACTCGGAAAGCACAGACTCCTTTGTGGCGACTGTACGAACGCTAACGACATGGAGAAAGTCTTAAACGGGAAACTTGCCGATATTATGGTAACCGACCCGCCATATAATGTAGATTACGGCTCGTGCATAGTCGGAAAGAATAGATCAAGATCGAGAGACGGTAGCACGATTGCAAACGACAATATGAACGATGAAGACTTTTACAAGTTCTTGTTCTCGTTCTATACGGCTGCCGAAAAGAATATGCGAAATGGCGCACCGCTTTATGTGTTCCACAGCACAAAAGAAAGTGTTAACTTTATCCGTGCTATGGAGAATGCGGGGTTTAAGTATGCTCAAACTTTGGTGTGGTATAAGAACCACTTCACGCTTGGGAGACAGGACTATCAATGGATACATGAACCCATTTTGTATGGTTGGAAAGGGGGTAGCGGGCATTATTTCATAAATGACCGCACCCTTCCGACCGTGTTTGAAGATACGATTCCGAACATTTCCAAAATGAGCAAGAACGAACTTGTGGCACTCTTGGAAAAAATATACGATTTGCCTAGGTCAGTAATTCTGGATAAGAAACCGCTAAAATCGGTTGACCATCCTACGATGAAGCCTATAACCTTGTGTGCGAAACTTATATATAACAGTAGTCACGAAGACGATACGGTATTCGAGCCGTTCGGCGGTAGCGGTTCAACGCTTATAGCCGCTGACCAACTGAACAGGAAATGCTGTGCTATCGAGTTAGAACCGAAATACTGCGATGTAATAGTCAAAAGGTATAAGGAAAACAACCCTGATGGCGAAGTAAAACACATCAGAGACGGCGTGGAGATTTTTGATTAAACAACGGGTTTTTGCTAGACTTTATTGATTTTTTACGGTATCGTTTGTTAAAAATGGAGGTAGGCTATATGAAAGCAGCATACTTTGGGATTTATCCTGAAGCAGACAAAGAGAAAAACACAAAAGCGGTTGAGTTGGCAAAAAGATTTTGCGAACTGA
>JAEEHZ010000035.1 GCA_016281115.1 Clostridiaceae bacterium
ATTTCGTAATGCGGCATGCAAAAATACTCCTGCTGTGAAAACAGCTTTTTAAAATTTTCGTCCTTTCGCCACATATCGATCGTTGTTTTCATAAAGTGGATCATCGAAGAATTGATTCTCTCGCAAATATAGCAGCTGCCGTTTAATTTCATAAGACTCAGTATAGCCTTTTTTCCGCTTTTTTTATCGGTTTTGCCATCACTGAAAATATTTTCTGAGATATGCTTTAAATGGCTTTGCAGCAGAAGCGCATTTTGCAAGCGGTTACCCGTGTTTAGCATTTTTTTGTAATGGCTTTTGCAAAAGCCCGTTTCGTTTGTTTTTATACGGATTTCGGGCTGCATCATTGCGCCGCCGAGAATATATTCAATACTCCTCTCTTCTAACATAGAATACGCTCTGCAAAACGGACACCCGTTTTTCGGCTCAAATATATCATTTATAGGTATTGTGCTTATGTTTTCTCCCATATAAAAACCTCATTGTCAAAACTTATTTTTAAATTAGGGACTGCCGTAAATAGCAGTCCCTTAAATGTATATATTATTCTTCTTTCTTTTTAAGCTCTATACCCAATACATCAAGGCTTTCCTTATCTACGGGAGAAGGACATGACGACATAAGCTCAGACGCATTCTGAACCTTCGGGAACGCGGTAACATCACGAAGATTGTCGTTGCCTGTGAGTATCATTGCAAGTCTGTCAAGACCTATTCCCATTCCTGCGTGCGGCGGAGCGCCGTATCTGTAAGCGTCTACAAGGAAACCGAATTTTGCCTCTATTTCAGCATCGCTCATATTAAGCGCACGGAACATCTTTTGCTGCAATTCCGAATCTGTAATTCTGACCGATCCGCTTGAAAGCTCGGTGCCGTTGAGAACAAGATCATATGCCTTTGCTATTACCTTTTCGGGGTCGCTTTCAAGATATTGCAAACACTCTTCTTTGGGCATTGTAAACGGGTGGTGCATGGCAAGCCACTCACCGGTCTCCTCGTCCTGCTCAAAGAACGGGAAGTCAACTATCCATAGCAGATTATATTTGCCCTGAGGGATAATATCAAGCTGCTTTGCAACTTTTAATCTCAACGCGCCCAATGTGGGAAGCACAACGCTGTTTTTGTCTGCAACAAAAAGAACAACATCGCCCTTTTCCGCGCCGACACGCTCAAGTATTGCATCAAGCTCGCCGTCTTTCATAAATTTCGCGAATGAGCAAGTAGGCGCATCATCTATCCAGCGCACAAAAGCAAGACCCTTTGCACCTATGCCCTTTACAAACTCAGTGAGCTTGTCTATTTCTTTTCTTGTGAGCTTTTCTGCGCCGTTTTTGGCAACAATAGCTCTTACACTGCCGCCGTTTTCAATTGCCGATTTAAACACGCCGAACTCTGTATCCTTTACAAGATCCGATACATTTACTATCTCCATTCCGAAACGTGTATCGGGTTTATCGGAACCGAATCTGTCCATTGCTTCTCTGAACGAGAGTCTCGGCAAGGGCAATGTAACGTCTACATCAAGGATCTCCTTAAATAAACGCTTCATAAAGCCTTCGCAAATTTCCAAAACATCATCAACATCTACAAATGACATTTCGAGGTCTATTTGAGTAAACTCAGGCTGACGGTCTGCACGCAGATCTTCGTCACGGAAGCAGCGTGCAAGCTGAATATATCTGTCAAAGCCCGAAAGCATAAGAAGTTGCTTATAGATTTGCGGAGACTGGGGCAAGGCATAGAATTTACCTGGGTGAACTCTTGAGGGAACAAGATAGTCTCTTGCGCCTTCGGGAGTTGATTTTATCATCATTGGGGTCTCTATGTCTATAAAGCCGTTCTCATAAAAATAATCTCTTGCAACCTTTGCGATCTTGCTTCTCATCATAATGCTTTCCTGCAAGGGTCTTCTTCTTAAATCAAGATAACGATATTTAAGTCTTAATTCTTCATTTACGTTTGTTTCGTCAAGTATCTCAAAGGGCGGCGTTTCTGCCTTTGAAAGAATTCTCAGTTCTTTTACTTCAAGCTCAATTTCACCTGTGGGTATCTCGTAATTCTTCGAGCTGCGCTCTCTTACGATACCTTTGGCGGCAAGAACATACTCTCCCCTTATACCAAACGCTTTGTTGAATATTTCTCGGTCGGTATTGCTGTCAAAAGCAAGCTGGGCAATTCCCGTGCGGTCTCTCAGATCAATAAATATAAGCTGTCCCAAATCTCTCTGTCTTTGCACCCAACCGCACAAAGTTACCTCTTTGCCGCAATCGGATAATCTTAATTCTCCGCAGTAGCAACTGCGTTTCATACCTTGCATACTTTCAGCCATAATTAACATTTCCTTCTTTCTTTATGTTTAACAAATACCTTTATTTTAAAAATCCTACGGTAAAGGTCTCAAAAAATCTGTCATCAAGGCAAATATCAAATTTTTCGCCCGTTTGCATATTTTTCATAACAGCTTTCTTTGTGTTTACTTCATCGTCGCCTATAACAACAGTGAAACGTGCGCCTATTTTATCGGCGTATTTCATCTGCGCCTTTAAGCTGCGAGAACAAATATCACAATCGGCATATATGCCGCTGTTGCGAACCTCACGCGTCAACCTGAACGCTTCTTTTTGCCCCGACTCACCCAGTCCGATAAAGTAAACGCCGCAGCTTTCAGGCTCGGGTAATTCAATATTAAGGGATTCCATTAAGCTGAGCAGACGCTCCATTCCCAACGCAAATCCCAAGGCAGGCATCGCCTGTCCGCCAAGTTCCTCAATAAGTCCGTCGTATCTTCCGCCGCCGCAAACGGTTCCTTGAGCGCCTATGCTGTCGCTGACAAATTCAAATACTGTTTTTGTATAATAATCAAGTCCTCTTACGATCTTTGGGTTAACGGTATATTTAACTCCCATACAATCGAGCAGTTCTTTCACCTTTTCAAAGTGGTGTGAACATTCATCGCACAGATAATCAAGAACAGTCGGCGCTCCCTCAGCTATTTGCTTGCACACGGGGC
>JAEEHZ010000036.1 GCA_016281115.1 Clostridiaceae bacterium
GACAATGACCCCGGGTATGAAAATGACTATTCGCCCAATTATGAACAAAACACCCAACCTAAGCCCCAAAACATTCCGTATGACCGTCCCGCGTATTCAAGCGCACCGCAAACTCCAGTTAACAACGGTTATACCGCACCTGAACGCAAGGCAGAACCGCAACCAAGTTTTGTGAACAACAGACGGGTTTCAACTGAAGAATACCCCTTAAACAGCGAAAGTGAAGCCTCAAACCTTCGGGAGATATCGAGACTTTTAGAGGTAGGGAAAGCTCAAACAACCGTAAAGCCTGCCGAGCCTGCGACAAAAAGACCCGCCGTAAAAGTAAAGGCAACAAAAAGACCTGCAGATACTCAAATGCCCGACTCGCAGTCAACAAACACCCACCAAGCTCACAGGGCGCGTGAAGCGCGCGAAATACACAGAAGCGCGTCTGTCCGCCGCATAAGAGGATATTGATACAAATAATACATAGAGCGAAACCGCCTGCCGTTAACACGACAGGCGGTCTTAATTTTTCTGCCCGGCAAAGTCCCCCTAAAATAACCGCCGGGCTGTGCGAAGTAAATAAAGGTTTTAACTACAACTTATTGTGCTGTATAATCATTTTATATTTTTCATTACCCTCTTGGTGCAGAAGTAAGAAATATCGGGATATCTTCGCTCGTTTCTGCGCCGTTGTCGTCTTTTATGTTTACGGTCAGCGTGTGTCCGCCGTGCTCACAGCGCAAGCTTATGTTCACACTGTTTTCACTGCTGTATTTACCTGTCAGGTCTTCCCCGTCAAAATAAAATCTGTACTCATAAGGGCCTTTGCCCATAAAAGCTTCAACTGTTACATTAAGATAATCTTCAATGTCATAAACTTCAAATTTGTAAAATTTATGGCTACTTTCACAATCCGTAGCAAAATACTTATATCCGGAAGCATAGCTTAAGTCTATTGATTTCAGCAGAGGTTTATCGGAATCCAACGATTTTACAACCTCATATTCTATTTTTGTTTCTGCGGTTTCGTCAAATGAGTTGTAAACAACGGCTTTTATTTCGTATTTGCCTTCTTTTTCAAATTTGTATTCAAATTCGTCGCTTTCTTTGCGTTCGCGAACAAGCTTGCCGTCTACAAAAAATTCATAGCTAAGCGGTTTGTATCCTCTTGTGTTTACCACAAAGAACTTTACGGTATCTCCTGCTGCTGCTTTACCCGAATAAATATTTGACATTATTCCGCGTATTTGGGCATGGGTGCCGACAATATAAGGAACTTCCGTTATTCGGGCTACAAATTTTTGAACCGTGACAACATCTTCCATATTAATCTTTTCGTCTTGATTGGCGTCGGCAGCAACAAGTCCCCGTTTGCTCAACTTGGATATTTCGGCAATATATCTCTGCAAAAGTGTCACATCTTCCATATTAACAGAGTGGTCTTGAGATACATCTCCCATAAAAAGCGGAGTACGCTCCGCCGAAGCGCTTACAGCCGCGGCAGAAATGAGGATTACTGCAATAACCAGTATGGACGTGATTCTTTTCATAAAAATTCCTTCTTTCTAAAATTAATTCTTCTCCCACCCGGCGGCACCCAAAAGTAACCGCCGGGCTAAGCGAGGGAGAAGTATGAAGCTATAGTTTGGCGATCATGGAATTTGCAAACCGACCGCTGCCTATTCGCTGACTTTATTATATAAATGAAAATGCGGATTTTCAACCGTTTGGCACATATTGCACGTTTTTTGGCATATTTGGTTTATAAAAAGCGAAATTTTTTCGCAAAAAGGGGTTGACAAATCAAAGTTTGCGTTAATTTAATTAATTTTATAAATTTGCTGTTGAATTTTACGAATAATTACGATATAATAATAACAGCAAAAGGAAAGGAGAATTAATTATGCCAAATATTAAACCTGTATCCGATCTGAGAAATTATACAGAAGTATTGCGTGACATTGCTGTAGGCGAGCCGGTGTTTTTAACCAAAAACGGCAGGGGCAGATATGCGATAATTGATATGGAAGAATACGAAAAATTGACATCGGCATTAAAGCTTATGGGTGAGCTTACAAAAGGGGAACGCAGTGGGAACGAAAAAGGATGGCTTGATATCTCGGATATAGAAAAGGAGCTTGGAATATAAATGGCTGAAATTAAATTTTCACCCGAAGCTCTTGCCGATCTTAAACAAACAAAGGAATATATCACACGGGAATTATGCAGCGAATCCGCGGCAATTAATACAATTACCAAGATAACAAACCGTATTCGTATGCTGTCGGAATTTCCCAAATCGGGTTCTCCGCTTTCCTCTGTGGTGAAATTCGATACAGATTACCGTTTACTAGTGTGCGGCAATTACACGGCTTTTTATCGTTATGAGCAAAATACCGTGTATATTATACGTGTGCTTTACGCAAGAAGAGATTTTATGAGGATTCTTTTTGGTACGACACCGGACCGATAAAACTGAATAAACACTTAATAAAAATATAAATCGCTGTCCGAAAAAACAGCGATTTTTTGAATCTTCACGGAAAATTGTAGGATAGAGATTGTACACTTCTAATCTTTAAAACAGTGGCGGCAGTAAATCACTGTGCGCTTCATTATTATTTTCTGCACAATATTAATTAATTCCGTTAGTTTGCCCTCGTGCCGGGCAGGCACCTACTTTCCCATGTGAGAAAGTAGGCAAAGGACACCAAAGGGGGAAACCCGTCGGCTGTTTCCCCCTTTGGAAACCCCTTTCGCGACCACCCGGGGGAGTGCCCCCGTGGGGTGGACGCAAGCCCCC
>JAEEHZ010000037.1 GCA_016281115.1 Clostridiaceae bacterium
GGGGGCTTGCGTCCACCCCACGGGGGCACTCCCCCGGGTGGTCGCGAAAGGGGTTTCCAAAGGGGGAAACAGCCGACGGGTTTCCCCCTTTGGTGTCCTTTGCCTACTTTCTCACATGGGAAAGTAGGTGCCTGCCCGGCATTAGGGCAAATTAACGGAATAATTAGTATTGTGTAGAAAATGATAATGAAGTGCGCAGTGATTTACCGGCTGCACTGTTTTACAGATTAAAAGTTTACAATCTCTATTCCACTGTTATTCGCAAAAAAACACTTATTTTCGCCTTCTTGCGGCAATAAGGTCACCTGTTTTATGAAACAGAATATAAAACAGATAAGCGTACGCAACCATAAATATTTGAAGCATAACAAGCTTAAAAGTAAATTGTGATAACGAGAAAAATTCGCCGAATAATATCATTCCCAAAATTATGCACGACGCCATTACAATTATTAAAGCGCGCCTAAGTGCATTAAGCGGCTTTGATACCATATAAACAAGCATAAGTCCCGTAAAAGCCGTGACCGTTACAGCAAGAGTAGAGGCTTGCACGGCACTCAGCTTAAATAAAGACGACAAAACAGTTGAAATAATAACGCCCAAAACCACCGTAAGCCCTCCGGGTAAAGCTCGGGATATAACATTTAAGAAAAAGCTGCCTGTTATTCTGTCTTTGTTTGGCTCCAATGCGAGCACAAAAGAAGGTATTCCTATTGTGAACGCATTTATCAGCGTCATTTGTATTGGCTGAAAAGGATAAGAGAAATTAAGGAAAACAAACGCTATTGCAAGCAGTGACGAAAAAATTGTTTTCATCAAAAAAAGCGACGCGCTGCGCTGTATGTTGTTGATGCTTCTTCTGCCTTCCATTACAACATAAGGCATAGCCGAAAAATCATTTTCGGTCAGCACCAGCTGGGCTGTGTTCTTTGCGGCGTCGCTGCCGCCCGCCATAGCTATTGAGCAATCCGATTCTTTGAGCGCGGGAACATCGTTAACTCCGTCGCCTGTCATACCCACAATGTGACCGTTTGCTTTAAGCGCTTGAATAAGCATTTTCTTTTTGTCGGGTGTTACTCTGCCGAATATGGTGTATTTTTCCGCGGCTTCGCGGATCTGTTTATTGTCGTTTATTTTTGACAGGTCAATATATTTATCCCAGCCGTCCAAATTTACCATACGGGCTATTGAAGACACGGTTTCAGCGCTGTCGCCCGATATTACCTTAAGGTTTACGCCTTGTTCCTTAAAATATTTGAGAGTTTTTTCCGCGTTTTTTCTTATTTTATCTTTTATTATAACGGCAGACATAAGCTCTGTGTTATTGGGGATATTACATTCGATTATCGGCTCACTGCTTTTCACAAGAACCAAAACTCTCATACCGCTTTGCACATTTTCTGTTAAAGCGCGGTATTCATCATATAAATCTTGACTTAATATGTTTTCGGGCGCGCCCATAATATATGAAACTCCGTTTATTGTAACGCCGCTGTATTTGCGCTCCGATGAAAACGGGCATTTTGCCGTTACAGTTCCCGAAAGCTTGAAATTGTATTTTTCTTTTATTGCATTTGCGGTTGTGTTGTCATCGTTTAAGGCGTTTACAATATCGCTGAGCGCAAATTGTATTTCCTTCTCACTGAAGCCGTTTGCAGGAATAATACTTTCGACTTCGTGAGAGCCTTCGGTAATTGTTCCCGTTTTGTCAAGACAAAGCGTGTCTACACGGGCAAGCGTTTCTATACAGTAAAGCTCCTGAACCAAAACCTTTTTTTTGGAAAGCCTTATTACGCTTACCGCAAGCACAGTGCTTACAAGTAAAACAAGCCCTTCGGGTATCATACCTATAATGGCTGCTACACAAGACACCACCGTGTCTTTAAACGCCGCGCCCTCAATATTATATTGCGAAAAGAACAGAAGTGCGCCAACGGGGATAATGGATATCGATAACACAAGAATGATCTTGTTAAGTGTTTTCATTATTTGCGAATTCGGCTTTTTTATATATTTTGAATCTTTGAATATTGTGCAGGCATAGCAATTCTCGGCTATTCTGTCGGCACGAGCATACACGGTGCCGCTTACTATATAACTGCCCGATAAAAGCTCGTCGCCTTGTTTTTTGTGTATGTTATTGCTTTCTCCGGTTACCAAAGATTCATTAACATCGCATTCTCCGCTCAACACAACACAGTCGCATGGAATCTGACATCCGCTTTTAAGCTTAATAATATCGTCGAGGACAATTTCGTGTATAGGCGTGTGAGTTTCAACTCCGTCTCTTACGGCGATAACCGAAGAAGTCGTTACAATGGAAAGTTTGTCAACGGCTCTTTTTGCGCGAAGCTCCTGGAAAATGCCTATTGCCGTGTTGCAAAGCACTATACCCATAAACAAAGCGTTTTTGTAAGAGCCGACTAAAAGCACTGCCGTTGCAAGCACAAAATTTAATATATTAAAAAGTGTAAAAATGTTTTCAAAAATTATTCTTTTGGTAGATTTTACAGGCAGAGAGACATCATAATTAACAAGTCCGGAACTGATTCTGCCTTGAACCTGCGTTTGCGTCAGCCCTTTTTCTGCACTGGGGAAAAATCTTTCTGCGCTCATACACAATAGTCCTTTCAGACAAAGAATATTCTATATGCCGCTTACATGCGGTAAAACTAAGATACCACATATTTCCTTTTTTTACAACAACAAAAAATTTTTACTGATTTATAATTTATAAAAGCGGTTAAAAATATATACAGCCCAAAGATAAAATCGGGCTTATAAAGACAAATATTTGTATGAAAGGAGGTTATTATACGGCAAAAAAATCAACAAAAATAATTAGAATGCTTGCAATTGCAATCGCTTTTACTTTGAGCGGAAGCAGCGCTGTAAGTGCAGACGGCATTAAAAGTGATTCTGCAAGCACTGCTTATATAAAAGATATTGCTGTATCAGAGACCGGAGACCGGGTGTATATATGCGGAACGCCGATA
>JAEEHZ010000038.1 GCA_016281115.1 Clostridiaceae bacterium
TATAACAAAACACATAATAATAGTCTTTGAAACTGGAAACTCTGATAGATACAATTATAAGGTATATGAAGAATTCAATTATGACTTTTGATAAAATTGACAGTAGCTTTTAATCCGCTCGGAAATCTCAGTTGCGACGGTTGCCAACGCCCCACTTTTTTATGCAACAGATTATATTCACATTCGTCGTGCCATCCGCAATCTATTACGTAATATTCAGCACCTAGTTTTCCAACGGTCGGAACAATTTCTTTAGTGCGCTTTTCCTTGGGATTATCCCAACTAAGATGCATATACTCATTAAATATTACGGGTAATTTTCTATCGGACCTACAAGGCGTTATTATATTACGCTATCATACCAGCCTTTTTGTTTCAGATATGCAACGAACTCGTTGACGTTGCTACGGAAGTTTTTTAAGAATTTCGTTTTAGGGTTAAAAACCGAATTTTGTTCTCCGTTATCTGCAATTGTTGTGCGGGTCTGACTTTTAAAAGCAAGATAAGTTACCAGAATCCACACCTTGATTTCGGGGTGATTGACCAATTCATCCATGCTTTTTGCAAATTCTTCGCTCTTGTAGTTAGACTCAACTATTATCGTGTTTATAAAACCGCCGTTTACCGCTTTATAAAAGTATTCGCCGGCTCTTTCATAGGCGGTGTGAAAAATGCCGAATAAGGTTTCTGCCAAAATGTCCTCCTAACGGCTACGCCGTTTTAAAGGCGTAGCCGTTGATTTGTTTGAATTATTCAACTATTGATAAATCGTCAACGTAGAAATCGGATCTATCGTCGTAAGTTGAACCAACGCTCGCAATACAGAATCTAATAGTAGTCAAGTCGATATTCGGTGCCGTTTCAAGAATTTCAGTTTTAGTAATTTTTATTTTAACCCAGGTTCTTGAAGGTAAAACGATTCCTTTGATAATTTGATTTATATTTTCGCCATTGTTTACTTTTATACCAAAAGTTTCCATATTATTGTCAGAATCAAAGTATACCCAAACGGAAACAGCACCGGCATCGGTCAGGTCGATAGTCCCACCGGATTGTGTTCCCAAAACCAAGTTCGGCCAGACACCTCCGTCTTGGCGGACGGTTATTTTTAATGAAGAATTACCGCTATGCGCTTGTTCGTTACTGATAGTGTAAGGCCAGGTCCATATGTCAGCGGCGTCATTTCCTACAAGTGCTAAATCTTCTTCATTTTCATAACCTACGGTTTCGAGAACGACGTCTGCTTTTACGGTATAGAAACTGTCTAAATAGAAGTTTGATCTGTCGTTATAACTGCCGCCTAATTGAGCGAATTTGATTTCAGCTATGGTAAAATCAAGTTCATTGGAATCGATATCTTCAATCGAAAGATAAACTTCCGTCCAAACTCTTGAAGCGATGGGGAAGGTCCTTTGCCACCTATTGCTTTCGTTTGCATTGCAAATCTTTAATCCGAGAGTTGTAATAGGTGAGTCTGAATCGAAGTATACTGATTTTCAAGTTTATAAGTTAAATCGGAAGTAATCGGCACCTTTACCATTTTAAAGTCTGAGTTGTATTCGGTTGAATTTTCCATTTCTCGCTCTAACCAGTCACCTGTAACATACATACAAGCTCTTCCTTGTAAAAAATATTTTTGAGACTGTTTAAATTTATTATTCATACTGGTTCCGTCACAGTAACCGTTAGAACGTTTAATGAGTTTCTCAAGTTTTTCGTAAGCTTGAAGTTTACCGTCCGGTTGGTATGCACTCATATCGTAAACTCCATTCTTTTTAACGGAAACAAATTCGTTCCAAACGTCGATTCCCGTATATTGAGCAATCCAGGGATAATACAGGTAACGCCAATATTCAAGGGAATACCCGCTATATATAAAAGGATATACGGTATAATTCACACCGGCAACATTGACGGTTGCTTTTTTATTAACAATAGCGTCGCAAAAAGCGAACAGTTCGTCTGTTGTGCGGGGAACACTCCAATTTCCCTCGCCAAACACATTGTTTAAGGCATCTATGTTCAGAATTAAGGAACACGGACCTGACGGAGAAGGCGCAAGGTAATATTTGTTTTCATACTCGGGCCAATCGCCCCCGTACATCATTTCGGGAATAAGTTCGGGCCGTATTTTATCCTTGATAAGAATATTTTCCTCCTGGTCTCCGACTTTAGGTGTAAGGTCATATAATTCGCTGATATCCGCTAACGATCCATAGGTCTCGCAAAAGTCTCCGACGCTTAATCCGTCAATAAAATAAATATCCGCAGACGCAACGTTGGTTCGAAAAGCCGTAACCGCTTCATCTCTTATAAGCGGATTGCAATCAACCTCCACAGGTACGTTCGGGTTGTGTCTCATATATGCATCTGCAAGAGCCTGCATCCACGAGTCGCCGTAACCGCCTTCAAACGAGGCAATGGATAAAACTCCTTTTTCCGTACGGGGCGGGCCCTTAATACACGCAGATAATACGACCGACATGACTATAAGTAAAGAAGCGATTAAATAAGAAAGTTTCTTGAAGAGTTTCATTGATTTTCCCTCCTTCTTACTGCGATTTATATATTGGTCTCAACCACATAATAACACGGAATAAACCACTTGTAAATAGCAAAAAGTGTTGGTTTTTATTATTTTCTTAATAAAAAGTAAAGAAAATCACACTAATATATTGACAAACGGGTTTGTTTTTGTTATTATTTACATATGGAAACTTGTCATAAATCGGCATTTAATATTGCAAATAGAAATAAGTGGTTTCACCTAAGCAGATATTATGCTCATACTTATACTTGCTTCGATATGATTGTCCATAGTCACAGTCGTATAGAAATAATGTATGTTTTTACTGGGGAAATGCACATCGAATATACATTACCGGACGGAAAATCGGAGAAAAAAAGTGTTATCTCCAATAATTATGTGTTCATAGACTCCAGTGTTCCACACAAAATCAGTGTAAATAACATTAATACAAAAATATATAATATTGAATTGTCCATCACGGAAACGTCGGAAAATAATTTTTCGATAAATGCAATTTGTGCACAAGAAAACAGTGTTCACTCTTTTTTTAGTAAACCCCGATGGCTTTTTATTTGTAACGATGACGGTGTGTTTTTGCAAAATTTAATACTCATTCAAAAATATATGTACACTAAAACAGACAATGAGCCCGATGCTTATTTAAATTATTTATTAAGTGCAGCGTTTACGATTATAGCAAAACAATACACACAAAACAAAAAGCAAGTCGGTTCAGTCTATATCAATACAGCTATAAATTATATTTTCGAAAATTTTCACCGAAATGTTACTCTTACTTCGCTTGCACAGATTTGTGGAATTTCTCCAAACTATTTAAATACTCTGTTTTCACAAAGTTTTGGATATACCTTTAAAGAATACTTAAACAGATACCGTATAATGCGAGCAACCACTCTTCTTTCGTCTACAAACTTACCCATTGACGAAATACGAGAACAGGTAGGTTATCGCAATAAAATAAGTTTTAACCAAAACTTTTGGAAATATATGGAAAACACACCAAAAAAATATCGTCAAGAAACCCAAAAAACAAACATTACTAAAACTCATAGCGAAACGGTAAGAAACACTTATTGGCATATACAGGATTAAAAATAGAAAAATATTTTCCTTCACTTAAATAAGTTGTGAAAAGGTGTAGACATTGGAGCGGATCAGATAACTATAAAGTTTATAGTAATGTTTCGAGGAAAACATAGTAAAGTAACAATATCAGAAGAGTCAACAGTTAACATAAGAGAAAGTTTATTTTAAAAAAGTCCGCCCCGAACCTCAACGGTTCGGGGCGGAGAGTTTTTTGGTGCTCCATCAGGGACTCGAACCCTGGACACCCTGATTAAGAGTCAGGTGCTCTACCAACTGAGCTAATGGAACGTTAAAACGCAAAAGCGCGTTTTAATTTTATTTAGCGGCAAGCCGCTGGTGGTCCATCGGGGATTCGAACCCCGGACACCGTGATTAAAAGTCACGTGCTCTACCAACTGAGCTAA
>JAEEHZ010000039.1 GCA_016281115.1 Clostridiaceae bacterium
TATGTAAATATGCTCCGACTTTCCCTCGAGAGAAAAAACTAGTTGAGAGCCATCTATTGCGAGATGCGGATCAATGGTTTTCTCTGCATATGCGACATTGGCAAAATTTATCGCAAAGAATACAGCAACGACAAAGGCGATTATTCTTTTAAACATCTTTTTTAACAGCCATCATAGCTGCCATTCCTCCTCTTTTTCCTTTTGTGGCTCTGTGAGAAAACAGCAGATCTTTGCAGCAGACCGTACACAGATCGCTTAGTTCAATGTTTTGCGTTAATACGCCTGCTTCCTCAAGTATTTGTTTGTTGCACTCGAGAAGATCTATGTGATATTTGCCGTTTTTGTCGTCAAACACAAAACGTGAGCTGTCAAGCCCCGTCATATGCTCAAATTCGTCTGCAACAGGCTTATCCACCTCAAAGCAGCATTTTGATATTGTGGGTCCTATTGCGGCAACGATGTTCTTTGGGTCTGTTTTGAACATTTCGCCCATCTTTTTAACGGTTACTGCGGCAATTCTTTTCACCGTGCCTCTCCAGCCCGAATGTACAAGCCCTATGCATTTGTTTTTCGTATCAACAAGAAATACGGGTGTGCAGTCTGCATAATGAGTAATAAGCGTAACTTCCGGGTCGTTTGTAATCAAGGCGTCAACAGACTCCATATCCTGCGGTTTACAGATTCCCACACCTGCGTCCTCTTTTGTTACAACGCGCACATTTGTTTTATGGTCCTGATTTGACGACACAAGGCTCTTAAAGTCAAAGCCTGCCGCCAAAGAAAAAATCTTATAATTCTCAATGACGGTCTCGTCGCTGTCGCCCCTGCCGAAGCTCAAATTCATCGAAAAATATTCTCCTCCGCTTATCCCGCCCAATCTCGTAGAAAAAGCGTGATTTATAAATTGAATTTTTTCAAGCTTTTTGAATGTTAAAAACGGCACGGCGTTATTTATATGCAAATTCATATTTTTGCTTTCAAAAATCATCGTAAAACTCCTTGATTTAAATTATACTGTTTGATATAATTGTTTTCAGATTGAAGGGAGGATTATATGTAATGAAATTTCCTAAATATTTTAATAAAAATATGCAGCCCCGCTGCGAATACTGCTACAATTGCCGCGTGGACGACGGCAGCGTGTGTATCTGTATGCTTAACAATTCGATAAAAAACGATAAATGCTCTAAATTTATATATGACCCGCTTATGCGCGTGCCCGATGCCGTACCGCAAATGCCTAAATTTGACAGCGACGACTTCGCACTGTGATAATAGTATCATAACTTCTTATTTATTTCAAGCGGGAGAGCTTTTGTATGGCTGATTTTTTGTATATATGCAACGACTGCCCCAGAAGCTGCAATGCAGAGAGAACTTTTTACACCTCGGCAGGGTTTTGCAAAGCGGGTTTGCTGCCTGTTATAAACAGGGTCGCGCCGCATTTTTGGGAAGAGCCTTGCATAAGCGGCAAAAACGGCAGCGGCACAATTTTTTTCGGCGGATGTAATCTCAAATGCGTATATTGCCAAAACAGCGAGATAAGCCGAACTCCAAAGGGAAAAGTTTACACTGTTGGCAAACTGACAGATATAATAAAAAATCTTGAATCAATGGGCGTTCACAATATAAACCTTGTAACGCCCACTCATTATACATACGCAATAGTTGAAGCACTCACAAAATATAAGCCTTCAATTCCCATTGTGTATAACTGCGGAGGGTATGAATCGGCAGAAACACTTAAGAGGCTTAGCGGTCTTGTAGACATATACCTCACCGATTTTAAATATCTATGCTCTGATACAGCAAAAAGATACAGCAAAGCGCCCGACTATCCCGAAGCGGTCAAGGCAGCGCTTAAAGAGATGCTCAGACAAACAGGAATACCTGTTTTCGACAATGACGGAATGCTGCAAAAGGGCGTTATCGTAAGGCATCTTGTATTGCCTTCAAGTACTGACGAAAGCATAAAAATAATTGATTATCTCGACCGCGAATACGGCGATAAAATACTTTTCAGCCTGATGCACCAATATTACCCCGCAGGTGACGCGGAGAATTATCCCGAAATAAACCGCCGACTTACAAAGCACGAATACGAAAAAGTTTTAAACAGGCTTTTAGAAAGCTCGCTTGACGGCTTTGTTCAGGACAGCGACTCTGCAAAAGCATATTATACTCCGAATTTTGATACCGACAGCAATTAGCCGCTGTCGGTATTGTTTTGTGGGGCTTCTTCATTTGGATCGTCCGGGCTGAGCCTTAAGTTTTCATCGAGTAAAAGCTCGTGCTGCTCGCCGATATCTTCACTGCAATTAATCTCGGCACACAAATTTAGTTTTTTTGCGTCTTTTATGTATTTGAGCTTTACATCTTTGATCTCTTTATCGCTGAAGCAAAACAGCTTTTTAAGCTGCAAAATCATAGTTGCCGTTTGCTTTGCCTGTTCTTCTGAGATCGTTAAACACTCCTCTTTCGCCGGGTAAAGTCGTGTGTTTTTGAGAATAACGGGAATTTTCGTGTCGCTAAAGCAATATGCGCAGTTGCTTTGCGCGGTAAGAAAATCTTTCTCTTCGGGATAGTAAAAATACACGGGAATTTTTACACCCAAGATTTCCACATCATTTTTCTCGTAATATTCTTTTGACAGCACTGTTCTTTTAATGTTATACGGCACCGAAATGTCCACCGTGTACTGCGTGTCGGCTATAACCTCGCCCTCTGCGTGGCAAATGCGCAGTCCGCCGAGAATATCCTCGCATATTCCGCTTATAAGCACCTGCCCTTTTATAACCGCGTCGCCTATTTTGCACTCTTTTGTTCCCGATTTTGTGTTGATCTCAGTTATCTGACCGCTGCGCGCGGCTTTTATATTTGACTTTGTTTCTGTTTCCAATATTTGGGGCTTTTTCTCCTGTTTGCTTATCTCTATCTCTAAATTAACGCCGTCAACGTTTACCGATACCCAAGCAGTATCGTTTAAATTACGCATTATTTCTCTGTTTTTCTCATTTTGATCTATGCCGAACTTTAAAAGGCCCTTGTGTATGCCTAACGATTCGATTTTCTGCATAGTGTCCGAAATACAGATATCATCGGAGCAGTTTATATCTATGTTCCATATAAACATAGACAAAACATTTATTATCATCAAAAACAAAGCCAAGCCTATCGCAAGACCCATTCTCTTTTTGTTTTTCTCGATAAATTTCGGTGCGCCCTTAACATAAACTATATTTATATCACAGCCTGCCTCTGATGCGGCGGATATTAAAAAATCAATATCCTTTTGAAGCGCACAGCCTGCTAATTTTCCCTTTTCACCCTTTAGATCCCATAAAACAACTCTCGCTTTTGCACAGATACTTATTATTTTCTGAGAAAATGCGCCCTCGCACACAAAATAAAAATATCCTCTCAAAAACCGCAAAAATTTAAGCATTGCCTATAACCCCTAATTCAAAAACTCTACTTTTGCTATTGTACCTTTAATTGTAACAACTGTTTCAGACATATACGAAAGGCACAACCCCATACCGAAAATGCTTATTATCATACCCTGTGTGGATATTCTGACAACAGCCGATGTATATTCAAGTATATTCTCAGAGCCCTCTATGCTTATTTGCGAGTTGCCGCAGAGGTCTATTGAGGGATATCTGCGTTTCTTTGCGGGGCAGCCGCCCTTTTGCGCTTTGACTTTCACAAGCCTCACCTCATAAATTAATATGCAAACCAAGTGGAAAATAATAATAATTAATAAATTTATACCTAACCTTCGTTTTAGGCAGGTGTATTGTGTTATTCTCGGGCAATGTAAGGCAATAAGGCTTTTCCTTTGGAGAAGGTGTCACCTCAGGTGACAGATGAGGTGTAGTATTGATAGTTTAGTAAAACCCTCAGTTTTGCCCTTATGCCGGGCAGGCACCTACTTTCCCATGTGAGAAAGTAGGCAAAGGACACCAAAGGGGGAAACCCGTCGGCTGTTTCCCCCTTTGGAAACCCCTTTCGCGACCACCCGGGGGCGCTGCGCCCCCCGCTGGGTGGACGAGAGCCCCCCGCTTTGTTCTCGGCAGGGGCATTGTGTCATTTTAGGGCTTTGTAGGGAAATATTATTTTTAGGTCTTGACGGATGAGGTGGGGTACAGCTTTGCCCCACAGTTTTCTTTAAAAAACAATATAATAGTTGAAATGTTGTATTTTTTAATATATAATATATTAAACTCTGTATTTTAACTGAATATACTTTTTAATATATTAAAATTTGGTTTTTATTATATTTAAACTATATGGGGAGCGAGCGCAAAATGTATGAAGATTTTATACCCGAAAGAATAGCAAAGCTGAGAAAACAAAAGGGTATCTCCGCAAGAGATATGTCACTGTCTTTGGGTCAGGCAAACAACTACATAAACAACATAGAAAACAAAAAAGCTTTGCCGTCAATGCAGTCATTTTTCTCCATTTGTGAATATCTTGGCGTAACGCCGGTTGAATTTTTCGACGAAGGCAATCAGAACCCCAAAGCCATGCGTAAATTCATAAAAGAAGGTATGAAGCTGTCACCCGATAATTTGGCGCTCATACTCAGTTTGATGAAGCAGATAAACGGGAAGAAGAAATAGCAGTAAATAAACAATATAAATACAAACAAAAAACCGCCGTGTGTTCCGAAATTTTCAAACACACGGCGGTAACAATTATTAGTTTTTAATCAAACATTTTTCCTTTCGGTCGGAATTTTTAAAACAAACTTAAAATACCTGTTAATTATAAATACAAATATCATACAAAGAAACAGATTTACACATACAACAAAAGAATAATACAAAAAATCCGGCATCTGCAGATTAAAGTATGCGAATAATTTTTGTGGTATCAGCACTGCCATATACGCTAAATCCATTATCAGCTGAACATGGATAGCCATAATAATAATTGTATTTTTCCCTATGTAATTGATAATCTTTAATTTCTCACACGGCAAACTGTGCAACAACAGCAAGAATGAAAAAGTATTAACCAAAGAAAAAAGATAAAACAGAGCAGGATTGCCTATATCAAGAACAGATAAATTAAGCCTTTTGTTATAAATTGAAAAATAACAACCCAATACAAATATAAGCAGAGAAAATATAACAGCAAAATTTTTATTTATTTGTTCACACCAGTCAATCAGCTTGGAGCAAATTAAAAAACCAAACATCACAAACGTATATGATAAAATGCTTCTCAATACAAATCGTGAAGGAAAAAATACGTTAACATCAGGAGATATTTCCCATAACACACTGACTGCAACTGATGTCAATGCAGAAATAACGGCTATAAACAACAGTTTTGTAAGCGTTTTGTGCGATCTCATAAGCTTTACGGTAATAAACGCCAAAATCTCAGCTACAAAAAGCGTCGGTAAAAACCATAACGCAAAATACCCCTGAAGAGTCACCGTTTTGAATAAAGCATCCGAGAACTTATCAAATCCTCTTTTTAAAACGAGATCCTCAATAAAAACAAGTGATACCGATAAAGCCGACAAAGTAACATAAGGATACATAATACCTTTTAATTTTTTAATTAAAAATGTTGTAAACTTAGTCTCTGTCAGCTTTTTACTCTGAGCCATCAAAAAACCGCTGATAATAAAAAATGCCGGCATATGATATGAATATATTATTCTATTAGCAATTGATTCTTCTGCAATATTTGTATGTCCCAATATAACAAGTATTATCAGTATTCCTTTTGCTGTATCAATAAACGGTAATCTTACCTTTCCGTTATCATTTGATGCTAAACTATCTTGCATTTTAATTTTCTCCGTCAATGCCTTATATAATCAAAAGCCTTAATTCTGATTTTGTGCGATGACATAATCTAAATCAAAATAGTTGGCAAACTGTCTGTTTATCCAAAATGTTTTGTCGTTAGATAATCCCAGTCCCTTATAAAATTCGGGAACAGTCTCAATGTTTTCCAAATTAGTATTTCCATGCAACGCCTGCTGCTCTATTGATTTATATTCTTCATCATATTGATTTATAGTTTTGTTAATTGCCGATACAGAAATTGAAACAGATGTTGTTTCTTTCACAGATATGTTAAATACGCTCGCCATACACAAAGCCAAAAATAAAACTAACATTTTATAATAATTATCAGATATATAGCATTTCAGATGTGAAACATCCAGAAGTTCCTTTTTGTTTATCCAACCGCATACATATACGGTAACAAACGCAAGTAACACATAATACCAGTAATAGTATATGTCTAATTGTCTTCCGCTTCCTAATGACGATATTGCGTAAAGAGCAGGCGTCATTTGAGATGCAGAAATTAATACAGCTAAGGCTATTACAACAAACGGATATTTAAAATTGAAATTTATGTTCTTGGTTATTTTTAAAGCAATCGGTATAAGCAAACATACTACAGCTATTTGTGAAAGATTTGTACTCCTTATTATAAATATTACAAAATACCAAACCGAAGATATTATAGCTTTAACAGCAGGCATACTTTGTGTAGTATTTGCCCTTACAGAATTACCCGGTGCAACAGCACTGATTAAAAATCCTGTTAAAAGCACTATTGTTATAATCAAATAATGAATCTTAATATTCTTCTTCTTAACAAAAGCGCCTATTACCGAAAATACAAGAATAATACTTGTAAATAAAGCAGTAGTATAATTTCCTCCGCCAATTACTGCTGCAAGCGCACAACAGACGATGGTATAAGCAATACGATGCCGATCTGATTTTGCCATTTTTATTAATAAAGCATATAGAACAAGAGACAATGAATAGAAAAAAGTATAATACACTGCTCCGTTGTACCAAAAGAAAGCTTCCGCTTTGTCAGGAACAAACTGAAAAGAGCAGAATAAAATAACAGAAGATATAATAAAAGAATACGCACGTTTTTCTGAAAATACTTTTGTTACAAATGTATCTATAAAAAAGAACGTGCCAAGAGACATAGAAATAATCATTATAAATGTGGTTAAAAAGTATAAATTATCGGAAAAAGCGCCCGGTTGCAGCGCAAACAAAAATACTGCCGAATATGTACCCTGCCAATTGTTATAACTACTCGCAGCTTGGTTTATTGCAGCATTCAAAGCCCCAAAAAATCCGCTGCCATTAACAATTGCATTATGTACCCCTGAAGAAAATCCGTAATCATCTCCTATAGGATGACAAAAGAAAGAGGCATATAATATAGGCAACAATGAGATCAAAAAGCCCAAAGTAAAAATTATTGCTGTCATTTTCAATCTTTTATCATTTTTAGTTATTATTCTTTTCATAATACTTTCTCCTGATAAGTTAAAATAATTAAATAATTAACCTGACTTTTCTACACATCATAAATAATTTACCATAACTGCTTTTTTAATTTACCATATGTCAGCGCTTAAATCAACATATTTTTACACTTTTTTGGGATATTAATAAACAAAGCCCCGACCAAGCGGTAATCCGCCTGATCGGGCTGTTTTCTTTGTTACATATTAAATTTTACTCTTTTTCAGGTTCCTGCGGCGCTTCGCTTTCTGTCAGGTCTTCCTCGTCCTCATGCTCGGTTTTTTCTACCGTTACAACCTTAGCGTCGTCGCTCACCCTTATAAGTGTTACACCCTTAGAGGGTCTCGAGCATATTCTTATTGCTTCGGCGGCTATTCTTATAACTATGCCGTCCGACGACATAAGTATAACGTCGTCTGTCTTTTTAACAAGCGTTACTGCGGCTACCTCGCCGTATTTATCTACGTGGTAGTTTATTGTTCCCATACCGCTTCTCGATTGCAGACGGTAATCGTCTATCGCGCTCAGTCTGCCGTAACCCTTTTCGCTTACTGTAAGCACATAAGAATCTTCATCATTGAGAACACACATACCTACTATGGTGTCGTCGTCCCGTAATTTCATACATTTAACGCCGCGAGACTGTCTGCCTGTTGGTCTTACATCGTTTTCGTTGAATCTTATAGACTTACCCAGTCGTGTGGCAACCAAAATCTCATCGTTTCCGTCTGTCATTTCAACACGGCACAGCTCGTCGCCTTCATTGAGCTCCAAAGCTATAAGTCCGCCCCTGCGCGCTGTGTTGTAAGCATTAAGTGAAATGCGCTTTATTATGCCGTTTTTAGTAACAATTATCAGATATTTATTCTCGTCAAACTCGTGTACCTTTATCATTGAAGA
>JAEEHZ010000040.1 GCA_016281115.1 Clostridiaceae bacterium
AAACGGAATTATACGATTTTGAAAAAGTGCGCTGCGGCGATGTTCTTGTAACGTGGGACGCGCAGACAAAGCTTAAAACATATAAAATTATGTTTTCGCGTGACGAAAGCACCGTCGGACAGGAATATTTGGGTTATGACAGTACATCGGATGAGTTCTGGGTACTCAACAAAAACAATCTTATGAGGGTAAGGCTGTCAGGCTTTTTCCGTGAAATTTTAAGCAAATCTCCGTCAGACGGAAATGTATTTCTTACAAAGACAAAAAAGACGGGCACATTAAGACCTGTAACGGTGGCAACCTATACAAACTATTATATCTACGACACCGAAACAGGAAAAGTAACTATCGCATCGGCAGCCGACCTTGACGCGTCGTGCAAAAACGTATATTTCGTTGCAACGTACGGAGTTGCGAGAGATGTAATCATTTATAAATAAATTAAGTGTTTTAAGCTGCGGGGCAGCTAAATATAAACAAAATTTAGGAGGAAAAGAAATGAAACAAAAAAGAACACTTAAAAAATTATTATGTATGCTTGTTACGGCATCAATGCTTTTTGCGGTTATTGCTGTGCAGGTATCGGCAGAAGGTGAAGTTACGATTTCATCGGATTACTATGAAATCGACAACGAAAATCACGTAATAAGCAAGGTGCTTTACAACACATTTGTGGGCGATTTTATGAAGAGAATCGACGCGGGAGATAACGTAAAAATCCTTAAAAAAGGCGATGGTGAGGTTTTTCAGGGCTTTGTAACGGACGAAATGACTTTTTACGCGGGAAATACCGCTTACAGTATTGAGTATTACAGCCTTTACAGCCTTAAAGACAGAATGAACGCTTATATTGCGGAACAGGGCGATGAATTTACATCACAGGTTATGCTTAACTATCAGCAATCCGCAGGCACTTTTGTATCGGCGGTTACAAGCTCCGACCTTAAAACAGCAGGTTTTTTTGACGCAGGTCTTTTGGGCGGTGGTTCGGAAGCAAGCGGAGATTATATGACCGCTACGCTTTATAAAAATGCGGGTTCGCCGTATCTTGAGCTCAGCACAAACAGAACGCAGCTTCTTTATCTTGTGACAGAAGTTCTTGACGATTATTCGACAGATAATAAATATGTCGGTAAATATGTTGTTTCGGAGCTTGATGTTGACAGCATAGATTATGACGCTGCAACAAACACCTTTAACAGCACGGCAGCATCGGACAAAAAAAAGTCCGGACTTTTGGCGGCGGGACATTACTATCTTGCGACAGTAGGAGAAAATACAGCAAATTATGCTCCGTATAACAACAATATATTATCTGATGTATATAAGGGCGATATGATATTTTTCGGTGACAGAGGAAGACTCGGTCTTATCGGTTCGTATAAATCAACATATATTAAGAGCGGAATGACATATTTAAGCGGCGCTGACGCGTTTACAAGAGATGAGCCGTATAACGTAAAAGAGTATAATACTATTTTTACTCCGGGCAGCGGCGCCGATTTAGGAAATATTAATATTGCAAAGCTGTATTTTTCCAAAAATGTTAACGGTGAGTTTACCGAAGAAGCTGTTGCTTCCAATATGGATGTGCCGCTTAACGATAAGCTTACAAACCTTAACAGTATTTCAAAAGGTATGCTTGGCGTTGCCGTAAACAGATACAGCAAAACAGATACAGGCACTTTAACAACAGCCAAAATAAAGGATTACAGATTGTATCTTGCCGAAAATATGCATGACGCTGTAAACGAAGCAAGTACAAAATCCGACCTTCTGGTTGCGGGACATACAGGTTCGGGTGAGGAAGAAACAGATGAAGCGACAGGCTTTACGGTTAGTTACAGGCCGGCAAAGGTTAAAAACGTTATTCCGAATACCACAACAAAAGAGTTAAGAAGCATTATCAACCCGCACAACGAAAGCGCTTATATCAAATTTGAGGCGAACGGCGTACAGCTTGCCGATAACGATTATGTGCCGGACGGCTGTATAATGACTGTCTATGCCCCGACAGTATCCGGAAGCTATAACAGCAGAGCTTATACGATAAGTCTGGCAGTATATGGCGATGTAACATATACGGTAAACGAAGGCGTATATACGGTTGCGATAGAAGCGGATAACACTGTTGGCGTAACCTTTATTGCGGCGGCATATGACAGCTCAAATAAACTTATAGCCGCTAAAGTTTTCGAAAACGGCTCGGATACTGTTTTGTTTGCTTGCGATAACCCCGAAACAATAAGAGTGTTTGCGTTTGAAAACCTTGAAACAATTAAACCTGTTGCCAAATCAAAGCTTGCGACCGAAGCCGTACCGGAACCGTAAGGCAAATAATCGGAATAAAGATGTATGAGAAAAGCGGTTTTCCGCTTTTCTCGTACTGATTGGAACGCGACAGTATGAAAAGAATTTTATTAAGTTTAATTTTTATATTTATGTTATTTTCATTTACTTCTTACGCTGCTTCATACACCGTTTCCGAAAACAGTATTTCGGGCGTTCCGTATTACACGACAGCGGAGGATTTTACTGCAAATTTAAGCGGAATACTTGACGGAGATGTGGTTGTTAAAAGCGTAAGTGGAGAATTTTACACAAGGGTTTATAAAAAGAATTGTGTAGATGAAAGTTGCCTTTTAAAAAACGGTGAGGATATATATTCAATAAATCTTAACGCGCCGCTTTGTCTTTCTCAGCTTGCAAACGGCAAAGGCTTTAATGTGACCGATATAAAAAATTACAATACAAATATGGCGGTCCGCTTTACAATGGAAACCGGCGGCTCCTTTTCCGCGCAAAGCGTTACGATTAAAAGTGCGGGTAAGGATGCGCTTGTGTTTGCAACAGAAACAGATGGGCTTATCAGTCTTAAAGATGTGTCGGGAAACAAAATAAAATTTGCAAGATATTCCGTAAACAGCAAAATCAATGCGGAAATATTTCTTAAACGCAGCGGCTTAATATTTTCGGCAGAAAAGGTTTATATAAACGGCAAAGAATTTGAATGGGAGAGTCCGCTTACGTTTAATATAGGCATAAGTATGAGTATTGTTTACAGGTCGGTAAACACCTCGGAAAAACTTAAAAACATTTCTGCTTTAAGCGTTGAGGGTTACAGGCCGATGTTCGGTTTATCGGGTCTTGAAGCTTCGGGTGAGGGAAGCGGAGTATATTATAATTACGGCACAGAAAATATTAACTCCGTATATTCCGAAAACGGCAGCGAAAAGGATTTTAAGGCTGAATTTGGCTCAAAAATTTTTATAAACGGAGATACTTTGATTGTAAAAGATTTGTTTAATCAGAGAGCGAACGAAACATTTCAAATTTTGAGCGAAAAGCCAACCCTCGGCAAAATAAGGCTGTTTAAAAACGGTAAAGAAATTTATGGGCTTGAAAGCGGAAATATAACCGTTAAAAGAGATATTGCGGACGGAAACCGTATGTTTATTTCTCAGTATGATAAAAACGGTAGGGTTAAAGAGATTTCGGTGGATAAAGAGGCTCTGCACAGCTGTGAGGCTGATGATATTATGAAGGTTTTTGTTTTTAAAAACGAAGAAACTCTTTCGCCTGTTACGATCGCCGCTGTAATTACGGCAGACGGTATTTTCTTTAACGACGGTTATGAGAAGTGAGGAAAAAATGAACAAAAAACAGTATGATGTTATAGTTTGCGGCGGCGGTGTTTCCGGAGTTCTTGCGGCGATAGGAGCCGCAAGGGAAGGCGCAAAAGTGCTTATTTTGGAGCAGACAAACAGCCTCGGAGGTTCCTGGACGTCCGGTCTTGTTGCGTGGATAATAGATGCGCAAAATAAAAAAGAATATATTGTGAGCGAAATTGCGGAAAGCCTGAAAAGCAAAGGTAAAGGCAGGTTTGCGAGAAGCGGCTGTTTTATTTACGAGCCCGAAGCTATGAAAATTCTTCTTGATAAAATGTGTACGGAAGAAAAAATAGATATTCGTTTTAATACCTTTGTGTGCGGCTCACAAAAAGAAGGCGGACGTATTGTCGCGGCGGAGACCGTTTCAAAATCGGGAAAAGAGAGCTTTTCGGGAAAGGTATTTATTGACGCAACGGGCGACGGCGATTTTTGTTTTTTAAGCGGCGCCGAATATGAAAAAGGTAACGAAGAAGGGCTTATGCAGCCGATGTCAATGTTCGCGATTGTCAGCGGACTTGATGCGGGCGAGCTTGAAGCGTATGATAATTCAAGAGAATTTAGCGGGGATATTTCTCCCAAAACACGTCTTTATGAAGAAATAAAGCGGGCGGGAATTGAATGTTCACAGCAAAAACCTGCGCTTTTTTATCTTTTTAACGATTGCTTTTTATTAACGGCAAACCATATATACGGCGTGAGCGGAACAAATTCGGAGGATTTGACAAAAGCCGCGGTTAGCGCAAGAAGCGAGATAGGAAGTATTGTCGATAAGCTTAAAAATCTGGGCGGAATATGGAAAAATATTCATCTTGTTTCCACAGCGCCGTCGGTTGGTGTCCGTGAGGGCAGAAGAATAAAAGGCGAATATACGGTTACACTTGAAGATATTTACGCTTCAAAGCAGTTTGAGGACAGCATATGTGATGTATGTTTCGGCATTGACGTTCATGCGCTCACAAAGGACAGCAAAACAGGATATGCAGGCTACGGCGACGGCAAAAAGCATAATTATCAAATTCCGCTGCGTGCCGCGAAATGTTATGGCTTTGATAATCTTTATATGGCAGGAAGATGTATTTCGGGAGATTTTGCGGCGCACGCAAGCTATCGGGTGTCGGGAGACGCTGCGGTAATAGGCGAAAATGTGGGTAAAGCTGCCGCAAGGCAGGCAAAAATTTAAAAAGTATTGAAATTAAACGGCAAAATATGATAAAACATATAAAGAGGGTATCAAGGTGAAATTAAGTAAAATTTTAAGGTATGTTTTTGTTGCGGTATTTATGGTTTCTGCGCTGTTTATCCGCGCACAGGCAAAAGATATATATGTTGATAAAATGAACGGAAGCAACGGTAATGGTTATGACGGAACAATTTTAAAACCTTACAGAACAATACAAAAAGGCGTTGACAGCGCAGGGGCGGGTGATACGGTAATAGTCCGACAGGCTGTTTATCCGGAATTTGTTCATATTAAAAGTAAAGGCACGGCGAATGATCCCATAACCGTAATTGCCGAGCCGGGAACAATAATTACCGGCGCAAATTGGACAATACGCTCAAACCCCGGCGGCAGTGTATGGACAAATGAGAATTTTGTTGATGAACATCAACAAAACTTAAATGTTTACAGTGCCAGCCTTGAGCTTAATACCGGAGATACGGGTTTAATTATACCCTCTGCTAGTGAGTTGTTTCCCACAAGGGTGCTTATGGACGAAACGGACCTTTTACAGTATCCGACTCTTGATGCGCTTAAAACATTTGTTTTAAACCAAAATGCTAACTATACACTTGACGGTTTTTCTTACGGTTATTATTATGACGCCGTGAATAAAAAAATATACGTAAGGCTTCCGGGGACTGACAAGAATCCCAACAATCATGTTATGAAGGTTTCGCCCACATACTATAAAACAACTTCTCTCGGAACGTCAAATTATGGGGTGACACCGGGTTACGGTTCCTATAATCTTCTTGTAGGGGACAAATATACGTTATCGGCGCCGGTTGCCGACAGCGAGCCGGTGGTTATGCCGTCGTATCACGTAATAATTGACGGTTTTACCTTTGAAACACCGGGGCTTGCGGGAGTTCTTTTAAGAGCTTCGGATGTAGAAATAAAAAATTGTAAGTTTTTGGGCTGCCGTTACGGCGTAAAGGGAGCAACGCGAGTTATTTACGATATGGCGTATTGTACGGATATCTGCATAAATAACTGTGAATATTCGCAGTATCCCACTTACGATGAAGCTGTTGATTTTACATTGGCTGTCAGAAAAAACGAAAAAACTGCGACAAATGTTCCGTATCCCTGGTGGCATAAAAAAAGTAACGGTTTAAGCGCCTACGGAATAGACGCGAATCTTCGCTATGAAGTAGGCGGACTTGTCGGAAATATGGGCGAGAGATGGGAAATAAAAAACAATAATATTCATGATGTTTTTGACGGTATAAACGGCAGCGCCATGACAAAATATTACGAAAAGTATTATAATAACGGAGTGTTAAATACACGTAATGTCGGCGCGGAAGATATAGATATTCATCATAACAGGTTTGAAA
>JAEEHZ010000041.1 GCA_016281115.1 Clostridiaceae bacterium
ACTCATCTTCGCCTATTACAGACGCGAGCGAACGCGCGTCCGTTACCTTTGCGTAAGATGAAAAAAGCTGATTTGCCAAAGCGCTGTGGTCTTCTCTTGTATAACCTTCGCCTATGCCGTCTTTCATAAGTCGCGAAAGCGACGGCAATACATTTACAGGCGGATAAATACCTTTGCTGTGAAGCTCACGGTCTAAAACTATCTGCCCTTCTGTTATATAACCCGTTAGGTCGGGGATAGGGTGGGTTATGTCGTCGTTTGGCATTGTAAGTATCGGTATTTGCGTTACCGAGCCTGCGCTGCCCTTTATCATTCCGGCACGCTCATAAAGCGATGCAAGGTCGGAATACAAATAACCGGGGTAGCCCTTTCTGCCGGGTATTTCCTCTTTGGATGAGCTGAATTCTCTGAGTGCTTCGCAATAAGGGGTCATATCTGTCATAATGACAAGCACGTGCTTGTTTTGAGTAAATGCGAGATATTCAGCGGCTGTCAGGGCGCAGCGCGGAGTTAATATCCTTTCAATAATGGGGTCGTTTGAGAGGTTCAAAAACATTACGACGCGTTCTAAAACTCCCGATTCTTCAAAGCATTTTTTAAAGTAATCGGCAACGTCGTTTTTAACACCCATTGCTGCAAAAACAATGCAAAAGCTGTCAGCGTCATCACATATTTGGGCTTGTCTTACTATTTGAACGGCAAGCTCGTTGTGGCTCATACCCGAGCCTGACAAAA
The DNA here is from genome assembly GCA_016281115.1 of Clostridiaceae bacterium. Lineage (GTDB taxonomy): Bacteria > Bacillota > Clostridia > Oscillospirales > Acutalibacteraceae > JAEEHZ01. The sequence continues at coordinate 736 of JAEEHZ010000041.1, forward strand.
TGGGAAGCTTCTGTCCTCTTATAAGCGTGGCAAGAACATCTATTGTTGATATTCCCGTGCGGATATAGTTCTTGGGATAAATACGCGAGACGGGGTTTATCGGCGTGCCGTTTATGTTGCGGTATTCATCGGGAAAAATTTCGCCGAGACTGTCTATCGGTCTGCCCGCACCGTCAAATATACGCCCCACTATCTCAGGTGACAAAGCTATCTCCATAGGCTTGCACTTAAGCCTTATAGATGTATTTGTAAGAGAAATGGAAGTGGTTCCTTCAAAAACCTGAATAACTGCGCGCTCACCGTCAAGACGGACTATTCTTCCGTGACGTATGGTGCCGTTTTGCAGCTTTATATCTACCATTTCTTCAAAGAAAGCGTCTTTTATTCCGTCTATGGCAATAAGTGAGCCGTTTATTTCGTCAACTCCAATATATTCAAGTATCATTTTATCACTCACAGTCGTAGTATTAATATCGGTTGTTTTCTTTAATTGAGTTTATTGCGCTGTCTGTGTCTTTAATGTAATCATCAAACAGGTCAAGATTATCATTTGGTATATCGTATTTCATCTTTATCAGCTTTTCAAACAAGCCTGCCTCTTTTACCAAGGAGAGTGGTATTCCCTGCGACACAAGCTCCTTTACGCTTTTATAAAGATGCAATATGGTTTTCATCATAAGCTTTTGTTTTTCAAGCGACACAAACGTATCGTCGCTGTGAAAAGCATTCTGTTGCAAAAAGCCTATGCGTATGACTCTTGCCGTTTCTATGATAAGCTTTTGGTCGTCGGGCAGAACATCAGAGCCTATTAGCTTAACTATCTCCATAAGACGGTTTTCTTCCTGCAACAGGGCTGTAATACTTGCCCTGTATTGCAAAAAGTCTTTGCCGCATTTTTCTTCAAACCATTTGTCAAGATCCGCAAAATACTCGCTGTAACTCAAGTTCCAGTTTATCGCGGGGTAGTGTCTCGAATAGGCAAGGCTTTTGTCAAGCGCCCAAAAGCATCTTATAAAACGCTTTGTATTCTGCGTTACAGGCTCCGAGAAATCCGAACCCTGAGGCGATACCGCGCCTATCAGCGTAACTGAACCTGTTTTTCCGCCCAGTGTTTCACATCTGCCCGCGCGCTCGTAGAACTCACTCAGGCGTGAGGGCAAATATGCGGGAAAGCCTTCCTCTGCGGGCATTTCTTCAAGTCTGCCCGATATTTCTCTCAAAGCCTCTGCCCAGCGAGAGGTGGAGTCTGCCATAAGCGCAACGTCATATCCCATATCGCGATAATACTCCGCAAGTGTAACGCCCGTGTATATAGAGGCTTCTCTTGCCGCAACAGGCATATTTGATGTATTTGCGATAAGCGAGGTGCGGTCAGTCATAGGGCGGTTGTTTTTGGGGTCAATCAAGTGCGAAAATTCGTTTAAAACATCGCTCATTTCATTTCCGCGCTCACCGCAGCCTACATATATTATTATATCCGCGTCGCACCACTTGGCAAGCTGGTGCTGGGTCATTGTTTTACCCGTTCCGAATCCCCCGGGGATCGCTGCGGCGCCGCCTTTTGCAATGGGGAAGAGCGTGTCGATAATCCTTTGACCCGTTATAAGCGGTATATCGTTGCCGAGCCTTTCTTTAACGGGACGCGGCTTGCGTATTGCCCACTTTTGGCAAAGCGTCAGCTTATGTGTTGCTCCCAGTGAGTCTTTCAAAACGACAATACAGTCATTAACTCTGTATTGTCCGCTTTTCTCTGCTTTTATCACAGTGCCGCTTATTCCGGGCGGTACCATTACCTTGTGTGTTATTGCGGGTGTTTCGGGCAGGGTGGCATACACACTGCCGCCGAATAAAATATCACCCTCTTTGACGGTAACAGTTACATCCCAGAGGCGGTCTTCGTCAAGCGACGGGACACAGGCTCCGCCTTTTATAAAAGCACCCGAAATGTTTTCTATTGCTTTAAGGGGACGTTCAATTCCGTCAAATATATTATCGAGTATACCCGGTCCCAGCGTTATGTTGAGCGGTGCGCCCGTGCCTGTAACTGCATCTCCGGGGCGCAGACCTGTTGTTTCTTCGTATACCTGTATTGTGGTAAGCTTGTTGTTAATACCTATAACTTCGCCCACAAGCTTATTTTCACCCACATATACCATTTCCGACATAGAAAAATCCTTTGTGTCTTTAACGGTGACAACAGGACCGTTTATACCGAAAATCCTATTTGTTCTTTCCATATGGCTAACATTCCTTTTTCAGAAGTCAGAGCGGTATTTTCAGCTCGTCTGTGGTTAAGAATTTTTCTTTTTCATCTTTTATAAGCGAATTGAATGTGTAATCGACGGAAATATTGGTGCCTGCAAGCTTTATAAGAATACCGCCCGATATTTTATCGTCATATTCAACACTGCAGTTAAAGGCTTTTTCAAGGTCGTAGCCCGGTCCCTTATCATTAGAGGATAGGATAATTGCAATTTGGTTTTCGGGAAAACGCTTTTTTACACGGTTTATAACACCTGTAAGCACATTCAAATAATCATCGCTTTTTCTGAATACGTCAAGATTATCCCTAACCTTTTCAAAAACATTGTCTGTTACGGCGTTTCTCTTTTCAAATAACAGGCGTTTCTTTTCCAGTTTGAGCATAGCGGTCGATTTTGTTATTTCCGCGCTTATATTTTGCTTTTCAGTTTTAAGGTAATTGTCGTATTTGATTTTTTCTTCCGATTTGAAAGCCTCAAGCTCTTTGTTAATTAAATCTTCTGTTTCGGTATTTAATTCCCGTGCCTTCCTTTTTGCCGTATCTGTAATTGAAGATATAAAATTATTCAGTTTTTCGTTATTGATACTCATAACATTTAGCCGTAAACCGATAAATAAAACGGTTTTCCTTTTTGCAGAATATTAAGGCAATACCGCACAATCTGCGGCACATACCTTAAAGCTTTAAGCCTATTGCGTCGTGAATATAGCCCATTATAGAATCTTTTGCCCTGCCGTTTCCGTGACGGTCCGGTATTTCTACAATAAGCGGACGCCTGCAATTAAGCTTTAAGTCAAATATATGATCGGGACAAAGCGAAACAAGTTTTTCTGTCATTAAAACCACGGCAATATCTTCATCTGCACAGGCGTCATTTAGCGCTGAAATAACTTCGTCTTTTTCGTGCACAACAACGCCGTCTATTCCCGTAAGACGCATACCTATTTGAGTATCCACATTGTCGCTTATAAGATAAAAACGCATTTAATGCTCACCCCGGTAAGTTAAACTATGTTAAATCTTAATCATATTTTTGAGTAAATAAGTATGGAAACAAGCAGTCCGTACAATGCGATACCTTCGCCCAAGGCAACAAATATGAGTGATTTACCGAATGCGGAAGGGTCTTCGCTTGTGGCGCCGATAGCCGCAGGAGCCGCGCTTGCAACAGCAACGCCTCCGCCGATGCCCGATAATCCCGTTGCCAATGCAGCGGCTATAAATGCCCAGCCCGATGCGCCGCTTGATTGTTCCTCTGCAACTGCGGCGGTAGTTTCGGGTACGTCGTCTTCCGCGGCGCTTGCAGCAACAGGCGTAATTATACACATTATGCCTACAATACAAAAGGCGGCTATTTGCATCAAAGCTGCGCTTTTAGGCGTCCTGCCCTTTTTAACCGCGTTTACGGCCCAAGCCACCGAGCTCACCAGAAACACAACAGGTATCAAAAGTAAAATATAAGTTAACATAATTTAATTCCTCCGTTTTATTTATTTTTGTTTATCATATTTGTTTGTATTGCCTTAAACGGTCTGCCGGAGCCTTTGTAAAAGCGGCTGAACATTTCGTAAAATTCAAGCCTTAACACCTGAATCCCCACAAGCAGTCCTTCTAAAGCTATAACAATTATATTTCCTATTATTTCAATGATCACAAAGCTTACGCTTAAAGTATCGCCGGCAAGTATAGCGACAACCATCATCATACCTGCGTGTACCAAAACAAATGCTCCCACACGCAAAAAAGACATCGTGTTTGATATATAGCTCAGCATCGTTTCAAAAAGTTCAAAGAAGCTTTGAAGCAGATATTCTCCCCATTTTTCGGGAAAGGGATGTTTTTTTCCGTTAACAAGATTTATAAGCGGCTCTTGCAAATACATCGCGATTATCGGTACAACGATAAGGCATATTATATACGACGGAGTAAACACATCGGCGCCTAAAAACAAAGTGCCGAGCAATCCGTAAACAAGTGCCGAATAAAACACGACGCCCGCCAATCCGTTTGGGGAAAACAGCGCACTGCCGATATCACGCTTTTTAATTGATGCATAAATATTCAGAAGCATCGCAACAACGACCAAAGTAACGCCTATTCCCACAGCGGCGTATATTATCATATTTATGGTTTGTGATTCCATGACCTCTATCGGTTTGCCTTTAAATCCCATAGATCTGTATAAGCCGTCGAGAGCGTGTTCAAACCCGAACACGGAACCGTAAACAAACCCGAATATCGCCGAAGATATACCGCAAGGTATAAGAAGTTTGCCGAGCTTCATCTTTTTTAATTTCCACATCAAAAAGCCTACTATCGAAAGGCAGATACCCTGTCCTACATCACCGAACATAATACCGAAAAGCAGGGTGTAGGTTATTGCCACAAAGGCTGTCGGGTCGATCTCGTTATATGCAGGCAGCCCGAACATATCAACGTAAAATTCAAAAGGCTTTGCAAAAAAACTGTTTTTAAGCTTTATGGGGGGATCGTTTTTAAGCTCGTCTTTGCCGCTTGTGGTTTTACAGTTTAAACCCGCTTCAATTATTTTTGAGGTAAGGGACTTTTCATCTTTTTTGGTGACCCACCCTGTAAGGATGAAGTTGTCTTTGTGTACTATACAGTTCGATTTTACCTTTTCAATTTCACAAAGAGCATACAGTGTTAGCAAACATTTTGAGG
>JAEEHZ010000042.1 GCA_016281115.1 Clostridiaceae bacterium
ATTTTACCACACAACCGGATAAGTCCTTCTACGCAGCTTCCCGTTCTACTTCATTTCCTGCTCGGTTTCATCGAATAAAGGACTGTCAAAAAATTCCCTTACCGTAATGTTCAAACCGTCACACATTTTTTTGATAGATACCACACCGGGATTATTGCTTTTGTGATTCAGCATGCTGTAGACAGTAGAAGGTGACATGCCGGAGATATTAGCAAGAGCATTGACAGCAATTCTTCTTTCGTTGCATAGTTCAATGATTCTTTGAGCAACAGCTTCTTTTGTCCTCATAACTCTCTCCTAACAAATTTATTACTTATATTCTACTAAAAAATTTATTAAGCAGTATACGACATGTCGTAATTATGACGATTATTTACCATTTTCCATCAAAAAAATGTGCATTGTGCTTTGATGTTAAAGAATTAACAACAAAACACGGATTATATAGCACTTCGAACGTTAAAAAGCGTATAAACGAAGTCTGTCTTCGATTATACGCTTTCTCAGGCTATTCTTTATAGCAACATCTAATATTCGGGTGTATATTTACCTTTTGTTAATTCTTCATCACATAGTAAATCAAGAAGGTCAACGGTTCCGTCCTTGTTCACATCGGCGGCAAAACTCTGTATCGAGTTGAATGATATGTTGCCCACCAATGCATTGCACATAGTATCTATATCCTTTGAGTTGATATTTCCCTCACCCGTTACGTCTCCTGTAAGAACAATATCATATTTATCGCCTGTTGTTTTCACGGTTACATGTGCACCGGTGCCTATTTTTCCCGATGTCACCACTTTGCCTGAATAACTTGTACATACAGCATTCTTTTCACGAAGTTCAGATGACTTAAGCAGATTGGAAACAGTCGTACCCTGGCTTACATATATAATGGTACAATACGCGTCTTCTCCCACTTTTTGTTTTTTCTGCTGTGTGTCCGTTTTTGAATCGTCGGTAATATTGCTGTTATTATCTGTTTTTATTTTATCGGTTGAATCAGACGACGATTTGGAGGAAACTGTATTACTGCTGTTATCATTATCTTTTTCGGGACTGATTATACAGAGCTTGCCGCCGCAATCCGCAAGTACTGCAAGCGTCGTGCCGTATGCCGCGCAATCGTACACTGTTCCGGATATTTTATACTTATGGATGAGAGCAAGAGAAGAATCATATTTGTATACATTTCCTCCGCCTGTCAAATAAAAGTACCCGTCCAGACAGCAGCCTCGGGAATCGTAAGTACAGTCTTGCACATGGCCGTAGTAATTGCCGTACTTATCTATTATGTACCTGCCGTTGCATAGTATATGACTGTCTGACAGATAGTACATTTTAGTTATATTTTCAGGCAAAGAGGCTACAAGTGTAAATTCAGATGAACCGAGGTTTTTAATATACACATTGTTTGAACATGCAGCCGCAATTGAACTCAGCGCATCATTTGCGGCAATACAGCTTATATCAGAGTCAAGCTCGTAAGTATTTATCATACCTGTATACGCAGATACAGAGCAAATTCTCCACGGATGAGTATTGTCCGCAGAATACACATTTAAAGAAAGGTCCGACACCGCATCTTTTGCCGAGAAAGGGAATCTTTGCGCGTAGCAAAGATATGCGTTTTCCGGTGAATCCCCTTTGTACACCATAACATCCCTTTGTCCCGGAACATCATAAGATCTGCCTATACATACGGCATAGAATTCAGCATTTAAATAAAAGCACGTAACGATAGACGAATCTCCGGATACAAAATCGGATGCGTACACATCTGACAATGTACTGCTGCATTCCAATCCTACTGCATTTTTTGAATCAAAACAAATACCGTAAAAGGTACCGGAATCGCAAAACAGTCTGAAATCATTATAGCTGCCCGAATATACGCCGGTATCCACAGCCTGCGCCGATACAGCAGTACTCAACAAGCATGTCAAAAATATCATAGTTAGCGCCAGAAACGTTTTACACCTATACCGCATATCAAATATTCCTTAAGTCTTAAAATTTCATTATATTTTAACACAATACGGTACTTTATGTCAAATTTTGTCATTTCAGCGCTTATCATACATTTCTGGTATATAATCAGATATGAATGTATTCTGCCTCAAGATGTGTGGGAAGCTCTGTTTTATCCGCGCTTATAAGCAACGTGATGGATGCAGACGCATGAGCTTCAAGAGCGTTCAATTTGGAAACAAATCTCTCAAGCTCTTCCATATCTCTTCCGCAAAGCTTGAATGTGGAGTCAATAAGGATATCGGTAACATCATAATTTCCCGCGCATATTCCGCTTACAAATCCGAACAGCATATCGTAACCGGATACATTATAGCTTTCGGCATCAATAAGCCTTGCCTTGTGAGTAAGGTCATATGTAAGTTTAGACCCCTTTTCGATAACAACAACGTTGCCCTTTGATACCTTCACGGCTTCATTTGCGAGGTCAATGAGCTTTTTTGTCTTGCCGGTGCCCTTTTTTCCGATAATCAATTTAACCATGGTAAATTCCTCCTGTTTTCCCGCAACGGGATGTATTTTAAAATGTAAATATTACTTATATCAGATAAGTCGTTTTTCAAGTTCTTCTTTTGCCGCTTCATATCCCGGTTTTCCGAGAAGTGCGAACATGTTCTTTTTGTAGCTTTCCACTCCGGGCTGATTAAACGGATTTACTCCAAGCAAATATCCGCTTATCGCACACGCTTTTTCCATGAAATATACTAAGTAGCCGAGTTCATATTCATTCATTTCTTCGGTTTCAAGAACAATATTGGGAACGCCGCCGTCGTTATGCGCGAGTACCGTACCCTCAAATGCCTTGCGGTTTATATATGACATGGTTTTTCCCGACAGGAAATTAAGTCCGTCAACATTTTCTTCATCGGTTGTCAGCGTTATATCATTTTTGACCTTGTTGAATAAGACTACCGTTTCAAATATGTTGCGTCTGCCGTCCTGAATGTATTGTCCCATTGAGTGCAGATCGGTAGAGAATATCACAGACGCGGGGAATATACCCTTGTTGTCTTTGCCTTCGCTCTCACCGAAAAGTTGTTTAAACCATTCGCTCATCATCGCAAATGACGGCTCGTAGCTTACAAGTATTTCCGTGCTTTTACCTTTGTTATACAATAAATTCCTTATGCACGCGTATTTGTAACAGTCGTTTTTATTGATATCACATACCTTAAGCTCATCCATAGCCTGCTTTGCGCCGGACATAAGAGCGTCTATATCTGCTCCGCTTACAGCGATAGGCAGTAGCCCTACAGCAGTAAGCACGGAATATCTTCCGCCAACGTCATCGGGAACTACAAATGTCTCGTAGCCTTCTCTGTCGGCAAGCTGTTTGAGTGTTCCTTTTGCTTTATCGGTAGTGCAAAATATTCTTTCTTTTGCACCTTCTTTGCCGTACTTTTTCTCCAGCAGTTCCCTGAATACTCTGAAAGCGATCGCGGGCTCGGTAGTTGTGCCGGATTTGGAGATCATATTAACGGAAATGTCCTTTCCCTCACAAAGCTTTACAAGTTCGCTGAGAGCAGATGAGCTTATGCTGTTACCCGTAAAGAATATTTGCGGCGTATCCTTTGCCGTCAAATTATAGTTGGGCGACTTTATAAACTCTATTGCAGCTCTGGCTCCCAGATAAGAACCGCCGATACCGATAACGACAAAAACGTCACTGTTCTTTTTGATCTTTTCGGCAGCGGATTTGATACGTTTGAATTCATCCTTATCGTAATCCTGCGGCAGATTGAGCCAGCCTATATAATCGTTACCCAGTCCCGTACCGCTGTGAAGTGCATTGTGGGCAGCTTCAAGACTGTATGAAATACCTTCGTACTCATGTTCTTTTATAAAACTACGCAAGTATTTATCGTTTAAACGTGTAGACAATTTTAGTTTTTCCTCCTTTATCACACTATACGTAATCATAGATTTATTTTACAATAAAAACGCTTTCATTGCAATATCATTTTAATAAAAATATGAATTTTGTACATAAAAGCTCACAATTATTACCTATATTTAATAAAAATACAGCGGAGCCGAAGCCCCGCCGTTTTCTATTACTCATCATTATTAAGCTTTGTCATCATACTTTCCGTCATCAGCCGTACACCAAGCGAAAAGCCGTATTTAAAAGCCGCTTGCTCGGTAAAAGAATTCATTTCACAGAGTGTGTCCTTGTACTTTTCGAGCATTTCCTTTTGCTTTTCAGTGAAATCG
>JAEEHZ010000043.1 GCA_016281115.1 Clostridiaceae bacterium
CCGACTCTTTTTGAGTGATGAACAAAACCTAACTTTTTAAGATTTTCCTTTGAAATTTCGTCATTATCATCTATCATAGGGTCAATCTTGAACATAAATGCGTTGTGCCGTGCGGCTGTAAGTTTGGCTTTTCCTATCAAATCTTTCAGTGTAGCTATGTCTTTCATATCGCACACGGGTCCTCTCGGAGAATAAAGAAAAGCAGAATGGATCAAAGGCAACTTTTTTATTAGTATCAGCATTATACCTCGAATATTTCCGCTTTCATCTTTTGATACTATGTATTCATATTTCCAAGTGTTTTTAACCTGAGTCCACATAGGTGACTGTGTAAACGATGCATGGTCATTACAGTATGATATTAACTCTTCCGTTAAGCTTTCTTCTGTCGGAAGATGATTATTTAATTCAGTATTATATTTCAAAATTATTCCTCCCGTATGGTTTTAAATAATCATACGGGAGGCTTGTATCGTAGCGTAAATATTTTTGTATCTAAGTTGTAAATTTAATCCATTATTTCACCATATTTAACTAATGCGTTTTCGGTTTGTATTATTCCGAAGTTTATATCGCATCTCATAAAAACATCACCGACTTCATTCTCGCAAATTCCGGGATAATTGCTTTCGCAATAATAAGAATCGGCTTTAAGTCCCAGCTGTTTTTTGCAATAGTTGTCTATAGCAGGGGAAAAGTTTTCTTCAAATAAGCTTGTCGATTCACTTATAACAGGTTCTCCCTGATAGGCGTAATACATGTGTATTAAAGTTTTTGTTTTCTCTTCGTATGTGAGTTCAAGAGTGTCTTCTTTATTTTGTATAATCACATTTGCAAAACTCAGAGCAATAGGCTGACTGTCTATCATGGTCAAAATGCTACTTCTCTCAAGGTGTATATCAGCGTTGTCAACTAAGCTGCCAAACCGGTCTATAACGGTTTTATCGCTTTCAAATACGATATTAAAAAGCGCGTCTAAATCATCCTGTATTCTGTCATCGTTAGCTTTGTCAAAGGATGAATAAAAATTTCCGCCTATATTTAACTCATTGTTACAGTAAAGCTCTGCCACCTGCTTACTTGTGATTTTTTTATTTCCGCGAACATCATAATTTCTGTAAGTCTTTTTTTGAAGCAAGCTTTCTTCATTTTGCTTACTTAAAAAGCGCGGCAGAAAAATGACGCAAACTGTTATGAGTATAAGCAACAGGATTATGGTTATTCTTTTGATTTTACTCATTTCTTTTCACCGCCTTTTTTCAGTGTAAAAGTAACGGTAGTACCTTTGCCTTCTTCACTTTCAAAGCAAAGCTCTGTTTCATGGAGCCGTGCAATTTCTTTGCAAAGAGACAAGCCGAGCCCTGCACCGCCGAGTGTTCGGGAGCGCGACTTATCTTCACGGTAAAATGGCTCCGTCAAATATTTAACATTTTCTTTCGCAATGCCTTTTCCTTTGTCCTCCACAAAAATTGTAATACAGTTATCGTATGATTCGCTGTAGATTTTAATTGATGAATGAGGGGATGAAGCCTTAAAGGCATTATCCGCAAGGTTATAAAGCAGAGATAAAAGAAGCACGCTGTTTGCACATACCGTTTCGTTATCAAAATCAACGCTGTACGAAACATCATACTTTTCGGATAAATATTTGATCGTAGTATTTAATTGTTTTCCTACATCAAAAAGATTGATTTGCTCCATTTCTATCTGCTCATTTTTGAATACATACAGATCAAGTAATTGCAGTGACAGCTTTTCAAGACGCTTTGCTTCACTATGTATTGCCACAGCCGCATTCATTTTTTCATCAGAGCTTAAATCATAAACTTTGAGCATTTGTGAATAACCTATTATTGCCGTCATTGGTGTTTTCATCTCGTGTGTGAAATCTGCGACAAATATATCGCGCTTTTTTGTTTCTTCTTTTATTTCGTTTATTTTCTGCTCAACTGCCGATGACATAGCATTAAAGCTATTTGACAAATTGGAAATTTCGTAATCGGTATTTTTTATATCAACTTTCTTACCGTAATTACCGAGTGCAATTTCATCAGTGACCTTTGTAAGCGTGTTAAGCGGCTTTGTTATTCTCTTCGCTAAAACAAACAAAAGCAGACCGCTTATTACTGATACGCTGAAAGCTGCGACTGCGTAGCTGTTCCAAAAGAACTCGCACTGTTTATTAATGCTCGTAAAATCGGAATAAACGGCAAGATAATATATATCGCTTCCGGCACTCAGTTTGCACACGGATTTCATAAGGAGCAAATCATTGTTTTTGATATACTGAGATAGAATCTGATTATCTCTTAACTCTGAATATTCTCTTTCAACTGTTTTTGAAGTATATATCTCAACTTTTGTTACAGTATCATCTAAAAAGCTTTTAATTTGCCTTATTATACTGCTTTTTTGCGCTGCTGTTATTTCACCTGATGTAACATCGGTAAAGGCAAGAAAGCTTTCGGCGGCGTAATTCACAGCAATGTCAGCCCTCTCTGTCTGTGTGTTCCAAAGGGCATCGCTTATATTTTTGATTATGTAAGTTCCGCCTAACCCCATAGAAAGCAATACGATTATGTATGCTATACAAAAGAATTTTGATGATAATTTCATTTTACCTTCTCCGAATTGAATTTATATCCGATTCTATAAATCGTTTCTATCGCTTCACCTAAATTTAATTTTTTCTTCAACCGCTGAATATGTAAATCTATTGTGCGTGTGTTGCCGTAATACGGCTCCTGCCAAACCTGCTCAAAAATGACCTCACGGTACAACGCTATATTTTTGTTCCTTACCAAAAATAAAAGCAATTCATATTCCTTTGCGGGGAGAGGGATTATATTTCCGTCTAAAGTTACTGTTCTTTGGAGCGTATCAATTTTAATCTTACCAACTTTAAGTATTCTTTCAATTTTGTGGTATCTGCGTAAAACAGTTTCTACCCGCGCCAAAAGCTCCTCTAAATCAAATGGCTTTGAGATATAGTCCTCAGCTCCGAGCTTTAATCCCTTAACTCTGTCGGCAACAGATGTTTTCGCCGTGACAAATATCACTGGAATGTTGTACTGTTTTATATAGTCAATAAGTTCATACCCGTCGATATCGGGCAGCATAATATCAAGCAGCACTAAATCATACCGC
>JAEEHZ010000003.1 GCA_016281115.1 Clostridiaceae bacterium
ATACCCAAACCGCAGGGTATAGTTACCATTGTTGTCACCCTTAATACTGTTTCAATTTCCTGTTTTAAAAGGGCTCTGCTGCCTTTTACAAACGCTGCTGTAACATTAGGCAGCGCGCTTGTGCCGAAAACCTGCGTAATTGCAGTTACGAGCATCATAATTGTAAGCGAATATGAATAGCATCCCGATAAATATTTGTGTATGTTACCGTTTTCTATAACATTTTCATAAATGAGTCCGTCGTACATTTTCAAAAGGCCATTAAGAGAATCGGGGTCTTTTGAAATATCGTTTACTCTTATTAAAATCAGCGAAGAATCTATTGAGCCGGCAATGCTCATAATTATTGCGCCCAAGCCTACGGGAATCGCTATCTTTACGAGCGTGCGCAGTATTTCTTTTCCGCGGCGCGGCTCAGGTGAGTCTGCAAGCAAGCTTTTTCTCACTCTGCCCTTTTTGCGGTACATTATATACACATACATAATGCTCAGAAAAGAGCCTACGGTTATTCCCAAGATCGCCGCCGCAACGGTGTAGGATATAATAACCTCCTGTGCGCTGTCAAAGTCAAGGCTTTTTCCTATAACAGTGCCGAAAAGCGTATATTCCTCATTGAGCTTCACCTGAACAAAATACGCGAGTGAAAGCCCGAATATAAGCTTAGATAGCGCCTCTATTACCTCAGACACCGCTGTGGGGAGCATATTTCTCTGCCCCTCAAAATATCCTCTGTAAACAGACACAAGGCAACCGAAAAAAATTGTAGGCGCAAGGCATATTATTGCGGGCAGAGCGTCTTCACAGTCTATCCATTTTACGTAAAACACGGAAGCGCCCACCATGAGCAAAAAGCAAACAACGCCTGCGAGTATAAAAAACGGCAGCGCGATCTTATATATCTTTTTAACGTCACGGTATCTCTCAAGCGCCATACTTTCGCTTATCATACGTGACATTGCAATGGGAAAGCCTGCCGTTGCCAATGTGTACAACGGTATGTATAACTCATACGCCGCAGTAAAAAGACCGTTTCCAACGCCACCCAAAAAATTGGCAAGAACGATCTTATAGACCATTCCTATAATTTTAACAATTATAACGCTTACAGCCAAAACAGCGGCGCCTGTGATAAACGAGCTTTTATTTTCAACCGAACCATTCTGCTTTTTCAATGTTTCACCAGCCTGACAAATCCATCACTTTAATTTACTGCCGCATTTTTTGCAATATATGCTGTCGTGAGAGCAGCTTTGACCGCAAACAGGGCATTTTATGCTGCCCTTTGCTTTATCTATAAGCTTTAATGTCATTGAAAGCTGATTTGAGAGCTCGTCAAGTTTTTCTGTTTCGGCTTCGTAGCCGTCTTTTGCAAGCTTACCGTTTTTTATCATTTTATACATATCTTTTCCCAAAGATTCATAAATACGCTTCATATCTCCGCGTATGGAAACAGCCTGAAGCTTGAGCTTTGTTATGTCTGCCGTTTCGCCTATTTTTTTGCCTGCCGCCTGAGCAGCGTTCCTTGCGTTTTCCATTACATCGTCAAAAGTTCCCATAAAAAATCCTCCTGTTTTTTATATATTCTTATTTTATGTTATTTATGAATTATATTTGCCGTTCCCCAAAAACTCTCTCAAAAGAGAATCATAAGGTACATCGGTACATTCCATAAGCTCAAAATATTTAAGTTTATTAAGTAAGTCGGCAGCGATTTTATAATACTCAGAATCATCTTCTACCATATTAAGAAGTGTATACGCCTGTTTGCCCGTCATACACACTTCATATGGATGCAGTGTGCTGATATAATAATCGCTTACCGTAATAAACGGGTCTATATATATACTTTCAGCTTCAACCACACCTCTCCACATACTGAGTGTAAGCTGAGGCGACGCTTCTCTGAATTTATAATCTCGAACAAGGCGCCTTACAAGCCTTATGCTGCGCTCGTTAAAAATAGTATTGCCGTTACTCTCCAGGCTTCCTCCGGGAGAAATAAACACCTTTACTATACCTTCTAACCCCAAGCCATCGGTAAAAAGCGGATTAAGTGCGTGCAATCCCTCTATAATAATAAGATCATTTTTGCCGAGCGTTACGGTCTTAAAATTATCTATACGTGAGCTTGGTCCGAAAAGATATTTGGGTATGGAACACTCGCCGTCGGCAAAAAGCTTTACAAGCGTTTTTCTTACAAGCGGGATATCTATCGCGTGGACAGACTCATAGTCTCGTTTGCCGTTTTCGTCAACGGGAGCCAGATCTCCGGGCAAATAAAAATCATCTATTGAAAGGACAGTGGTATTAAGCCCGTATTCTCTCAAATTGTCGGCAAGGATATTAGCGGTGGTAGTTTTTCCGCTGGCGGAAGGACCTGCAAGCATTATAATTTTGCAGGCATTTTTGCTTACGATATCTTTTGATATTTCTTCTATCTGTGATTTATATTTTTTCTCACATTCGGTTATATATTCGTTACAGTCATTTAACATCAGATCATTTATTTCGGAAATGCTGTAATTGATATCGGGTATTTTACACTTTGTATTGCTCATAAAACTCCTCAATCCTGCCCTTTCTTTCAATTAATTCATTATATCTGTCTATATACTCATAAGGATATTTAAAGTTGAATATCCTTTCAATTACCCCGCTTTTTGATCTCAGCTTTGTAACAGCTCCCGCTCCGCAGGCTATTATACTGTGTGTTTCGTCCATAATAAACACATTATAATAACAGTCTTTTTGGGGCTTACACCAGCCTGTATTTTCAAGGTTGCCGAGCATTTTGCTTTGGCGGTATAAGTAATAAGGGTGATATCCGCTCTCTTGCAACCTATTTATGCTGTACTCGACCATATCTCTGCATATTTCGGCATCTTTTTTGTATAACTGCATACCGTCGGCTGTAAGATAAGATGAACGCTTCATTGAAAGCGTGTGCACCGTTATACTCTCCGGAGACATATCTATCAGACCGTGTATGGTATTTTTAAAACTCTCAAAGCTTTCGGTTGGCAAGCCCGCAATAACATCGGTGTTAATGTGCGTAAACCCTACCTTACGCGCAAGATCATAAGCTTCTATCGTTTGCTTTGCAGAATGTTTTCTGCCTATTTCTTCCAATACACTGTCGTTTAACGTTTGCGGGTTTATGCTTATCCTGTCGGCACCACCGTTTATAATGGCATTCAGCTTTTCTTCGGTTATAGTATCGGGGCGGCCCGCCTCAACCGTAAATTCACGGCAAGTCGACAAATCAAAGCTATCCCTTATACACCCGATAAGCTTTGTAAGCTCATGTGCTTCCAAAGTTGTTGGCGTTCCTCCGCCTATATAAACGGATTCAAGGCGTAAATCAAGTTTTTTTACAATTTTCGCTGTTTCTGCGATTTCGTCACACAAAAGCTCTAAATACGGCGTAATAAGTTTTTTCGCCTGCTTAATTGATTGGCTCACAAATGAG
>JAEEHZ010000044.1 GCA_016281115.1 Clostridiaceae bacterium
GCGGAGCAATTCTCAGGGCAGTCTGCCGAGCGCGTCGGTTTATTCTTATTATGTCGACGGGGTCGAGTATAAGATCAAATCGACAGCAATTAACAAGAATGTCAGACACGTCGGTGACACTTGTCCCATTTGGTATAATCCGAAAAAGCCGAAGGAGGCGCAGGAGTTCCATTATGAAAAGAATAAGACCTATACGATCATTCTCCTCGTCGGAATCGGGCTTATCTTGCTGAGTTTTGTTGTGCCCTTTATCGGTATCGCTATTCAAGCAACGTCAAAGTGATTCCTACAAGACGGCTTGGATCTGAGCTGTATTAATTGGGGTAATTATGACCTCGTTGTAATTGATGAATCCCACAATTTCCGCAACGGCGGTAAGCTTTCGGGAGAAGATAACGAAAAGGAAAATCGCTATTTGCGCCTTTTGAATAAAGTCGTCCGTGCCGGTGTTAAAACTAAAGTGCTTATGCTCTCCGCTACGCCTGTCAACAACCGCTTTCACCATATAATCTTTTTGTTGCTGTTCTGTGTAACTGTTAGGAATCTTACCTTGTAGCCTATCAAGCGGAATAGTAACCTTTTCTCTCAGATTGGCTTTCGGTTGACACATAATCTCATCGATAACGTCGCAATCAAGCTCACCTGCGTTGTATGATTTGTTCATACGAACTGCCTGTGCGTATGAAAGCGTGTTCTCGTTTTCCTCGCAGGCGTTCAGAACATCATATTGCAGATGTTCATCGAGGAACGATAACTCAACACCGACTAAAAAGGCTATCTTGCCTTCCTCATTTTCAGCCGGTCGCACAAGTAATGGATTCAAAATGCCGTTTACAGCAATACTTTCAATTTTTTGTTGATTTGAAAATAGGTTGAAAATAGGTATTGAAAAATACCGAAAAAAAGTGTAGAATACTGCCAGAAGAAACAAAAGAAAAAGGATGTTCTATATTATGAAAAAGAGATTGGTAAGCATATTGCTAATAATCATTATTTCAATGTGCGTATGCGCAAGTTCTTTTGCAGAAGGCTTGGAATTGCCCGTTTGGGGAGACGCCGACGGAGATGGAAAGCTGACTGTATCAGATGTTGTCGCCATTCAACTGTACAGTGCAGGATTAAAGGAAATATCTTCGGAACGCGTAAACGCGGCAGACCTCGACCGTGACGGTGCGGCAGGAATTTCGGATGCTGCTATTATACAACAGCTGTGCGCGAAGATCACTTCTCTTTTACCGGAGCTTAAAAATGCATCTGTAGAGCTTGGTATCGGAGAAACATATCAAATACCCTTAAAAAACGGTAATCAGGCGTTTAATGGTCATATTACCTATGCGGTATCGGGCGTTGCTGTGTCTGTTGACGAAAACGGCTGTATTACTGCAGAAAATGAGGGCGCTTCAAGGGTAATATGTAAAAACAGCCTGTCGAACAGTTCAACCCTAGCGGTAACGGTTATGAAAGCTCCGGAAAAATTGGAGCTCAATTACAGTGAATACTGTCTGAAAAAGGGTGAAAAGGTAGAGCTTGACATCCGCATAAATCAAGGCGCAGCGGCAAATGTCCGGAATTATACCTCTTCTGATGAAAGCATAGCCGTTGTAAACGAAGACGGTGTTGTAACAGCCAAGAAAAGCGGCAATGCCGTTATAACATGCACAATATACAACGGCCTCAGCGCAAGCTGTAATATCACTGTGCCCGATGAGCCCGGAGTAAGTACTGCAACGGAAATCGACCCTTTCGGCACACAGCCTGCCGCAGATTTACCGTACGAATATGACAGCACTATCGGAGATATTACTTCCATTGAAAAAACAAGCTTTGAGACCGGCAGAATAGTGTTAAGTTGGAATCAGGCTGACGGTGCAACCGGATACTTCGTACATATTTGCAATGCAGATGTATCAAATACTTACACACTGCTTGCAGACGTAAATACGACCTCCTGTATCGCATTCGATTTAGCGGATACAACTCAATATCATTTTATGATCACACCTTATAAATTATCTCAGGACAAGATCACCATTGGTAACAGCGCAGTTAAAAAGACGGCAACTCAGCCTGCCGCTGTTCCGTACGTTTCAAAGATCAGCACATCATCCGTTATCACCATCGGCTGGGATATCGTTCCGAAAGCAACAGGCTATAAGGTTTACCGTATGAGTAGTGAAACTAACGGCGAATATGAGCTTTATTTTGAGATCAAAGGCAACAATGTGGTACGCTTTACCGATCATTGCGTAAAGGACGGAAAAGCATATTATTACAAGGTAAAGGCGTATAGAGAACTATATAATAAAGCAATATATCATTCTGTAGGAAAAACGGTCAAATGTGTTTGCGGCCTCGACACTCCTGAGCCTAACATTCAGTCTCAGCTGAGAAGAGCTATCATCTCATGGAGCAAGAATAAATATGCTCACGGCTATGACATATATTATTCATCCACGAATAACGGCGACTATGAAAAGCTTGGTTCTACAACGGATAATTATTATACGACAAGCAGGTTCCCGCGAAGCGGCATCGGCAGCACCTATTATATCAGAGTAGTACCGTACAGATTGGTAGGCTCAAGCAAAACAAAAGTAACGGGAACATACAAATCAACTCCCATTACAATCACAGATAAGGCATTCGGTACCTCTGTCGGCACAACCTACATAGAGATCAGCCTTCAGAATCAGCGTATGTGGTTTATAAAAGACGGCGAGATCATAGTAAATACGAGCGTTGTAACAGGTAACGATGACGGATCTCACAACACGCCTACAGGCATTTACAGTGTCTACCAGCGCGCAAGAAATACTACGCTTACCGGACCGGGATACTCAGCATTTGTTTATTACTGGATGGGATTCAACGGCGGTATCGGAATACACGATGCAACCTGGAGAAGCGGCTTTGGCGGAACGATATACAAAGGAAACGGATCCCA
>JAEEHZ010000045.1 GCA_016281115.1 Clostridiaceae bacterium
CGATACCGATTCTATAAATCATCTTGATACGGATAAAATCAACACGGATCTGGAGCCGCTTACACTTGCTCAGGCAAACGCCCTCGGCAAGGACAAATATCTGAAACTCAGGGGACAGGTAGTTTATATTTACGGCGGAAACACAGTCATTTTAGAAGAACAAGACGAAAAAGGTATCGTTACAAGCTATCGTATTTTCGACAAAAAGGGCGTTGCCGCAGGAAAATATCCGCTTAACGCTTTGGTCGAAGTTGTGGGAACATCAAGCCTGTATCTTTCTTCGCTTCAGATAAGCACACCCGAGGAAGTTTCTGTAATAAAGTCAAATTTGCCGCCCATTGACCCTGTTGAGGTTGATATAAAAGATGTAGGCGATTATTTATCAACAAAAATACTTATTAAAAATGTTAAGATTACCGCTTACTCAGCCGCTTCCATAATGGCGGAGCGCGACGGAATATCATATAAATGCTACCGTCCTGCTCCGATGCCTGAGGGCAGCGGTATGGGCAGTATAGTAAATCTTGTATGCGTGCCTTATATTTACGATGGCAGTGTTATGATAAGTGTGGCTTATGAGTCTGACTATGATATTGTGGAGAGCCATAACGACGATTTAACTGATAACGATACAAACACCGAATTTTCTTATACGGGCGGTTATACTTATTTTGACTGTACAGAAAACAGTATATCAAATCTGTCGTCTTTAGGTTATGTTTTGCTTACCCACGGCGACTATGCCGCAGGCGGACGAACAAGCGACAAGTCTATATCCGCGTTAGAGTTTATATATGATTTTGATGAGGACTACGCCTTAGCCGAGCCTGAATGTGCATATGTATTCGAAAAAAGCCCCGACGGCAACTATTATATGAAAAATGCCGCATCGGGATTGTACATTTGCGCAACAAGAAATTCCACAAAATGCACACTTACCGAAACGCCCGAAGAGCCTGTTGAGGTAGTTGCAAATATAGACGGAACGCTTTCTATAGTCGACATAGCCACACAAAGGTATTTTACATTGATAAATACAGATAAGGGTTATGTTTTCAGATGGTATTACGATCTGCGCGATGAAGCCATGCTTACGCTTTTCGCACAAGAGGAGTAATCCGGTATTAAATTAAATTCATAAACAAAAGGCCTGCACGGGTATCTGACACCCATGCAGGCTTTAATGTTTTATTTAACTTTTAATTAACTTTATTTCATCTATAGCAAGCGCAAAAGCGGAGGTTGCCGATAAAATACGTATATCGTCCCGCGTTCTGTTTCTGCCTTTGCAGAAATTGAATTCTTTGCAAAAAGCGCCTCTTTTGCTTGCTATTCCGATATAAACAAGCCCAACGGGCTTTCCTTCATCTCCCTGCGGCCCTGCCAAGCCTGTTACAGAAACAGCAATATCCGATCCGGAAATACTTCGGACATTTTCGGCCATTTGTATTGCGGTTTGTTTTGAAACTGTTCCATATGCGGACAAAGTATCTTTCTCAACACTTAAAACCTCGTTTTTTATCCTGCTTGAATATGAGCATATCCCGCACTCAAACACCTTGCTTGCTCCGCTTACATCTGTTATAAGCTTGGAAATAAGACCTCCTGTGCAGCTTTCGGCGGTTGAAATCGTCATATTGTTAACTTTAAGTAATTCTACCAAAGCTGTCTGCATATCGGGTGCATCGGTTGAGTAAACGTATTGATTATCTATAAGCTCAACAGCTTTTTCAACGGCTTTTTCAAGAATAGGGGAGTGCTTTTCTCTGTCCGATCTTAGCCCCAAACGGACGCGAACCATGCCTGTGTATGCGTATGTCGCATATGTTATTTCGGGAAAAAAATCAGTTATCGTGCTTATCCTTTTATCTACTTCTGATTCGGATATACCGTATGTTAATATGTTTTTTGTGAACACACGCTGATCACTTATTCTTTCTAAATACGGAATTGCATATGACTCAAACATAGGTATCATTTCTTTTGGAGGACCGGGGAACATCATCAAAGCTTTGTTTTGTTCTTCAAGAATGAAACCGGGTGCAGTTCCGTTCGGGTTATACATAACGGTGCAGTTTTTAGGAAGATACGCCTGCTTTTTGTTGTTTTGCGACATTGCTTTGCCCGATCTTTCAAAATAACCGCATATATCATCATATATGTCTTTGTGAAATATCATTGGCACGTCAAAATACTCGCACGCCGCCTCTTTCGATAAATCATCAGCTGTGGGACCCAATCCGCCTGTCGTTATTATAATGTCGCAATCGGAATATTCTTGGTTTAATATCCTTTTGAATCTTTCGGCATTATCGCCTACGGTAATTCGTTTATATACATTTATGCCGTAAAGAGCAAGCATTTTTGAAATGTACACGGCGTTTGTGTCTGTTATTTCGCCAAGCAGAATTTCGGTTCCTATTGAAATAATCGTTGCGTTCACTGGTCATCACCCCACTATAATAATACTGCGCAGAACACCACATTATGTATTCTGCGCATAAAATTATCTGTTTAATAAATAATCTATAAAGTCACGCACCGCACCGTGTCCGCCGTCATGCTCACATATAAAGTCGGCGTATTCTTTTACCGATTTGTGCGCGTCATTGGGGCAGGCTGATATACCGCACAGCTTCATACATTCCAAATCGTTAAGGTCATCGCCTATGTAAGCAACATTTTGTACAGTGAGATTAAGCTTGCCGAGCATATCTGCCATTGCAGCGGGTTTATCGGTGACACCTTGATATAATTCGGAAATTCCGACTTCTTTTGCGCGGTTGGCAACTATTTCTGAGGTCCTGCCGGTAATTATAGCGGTTTTTATTCCGGCTTTTCTAAGCAAAACATTCAGCCCATAGCCGTCTTTACTGCTGAAGGCTTTCATTACCTCGCCGTTGTTGCCTATATATATTTTTCCGTCGGTCATTGTACCGTCTACATCCATTATAAGAAGCTTAATATTGTGATCCATCATCAATATATCCTTTATTTATTCTTGGCTTGGCAGAATTTATCCCACATTTCCAAAACATACGGCTTTTTGCACTTTGTACGCATCTCATCCGGGATAGTGTGGATAAACTCTTCAAATTCCGTTACCGAAACGTCGTGCTCCGCAAGCAAATAACACGCAAAGTTCGGATGATAATGATGAAGCCCCGTTATGAACATATAGGGAGAGTATCCCCATTCTTTTTCTTTCTTTATGGGCATTATGTACTTGCTTATAAGATCAAGGATTTTTATTATATCATATTTGTTGCCGAGGGTCATATTGTAGTAGTTTGCGATAAGCTCTGTGTTAAGATTGCCCGCGCCTCTGCCCATACCGTAAAGGGAAGAGTCTATCACAAGGCGTCTGCTTGTTTCATATTCCAGAATATCCTGCGCCGTAATAAAGGCAAGGTTCATATTGTTGTGAGAGTGAAATCCTATTACCGCCTCGGGAGCGAGAATGTTATCAAGTATTTTAAAATAGCGTCTGAAATCGGATTTTATCATATATCCGAAGCTGTCAACAATAGAAACGGCATACGGCTCAAGCTTTGCAATTTCTTTTGCAAGAGATGCGTATTCGTCAACTGTATAGTCAATTGTAACCATCGGCTGTACAAACAGCTTATAGCCTGCTTCTTTTACCGCTTTTGACATTTTAAGAGCTTCTTCTACCTGATGCTTGTAGAATACGACCCTTATTCCGTCTATTGAGTTACCTGTGTATGGTGTAAGATTTTCGGGCTTGAACTGCATAACGTCAGCCATTGCCAATATTACTGTACCGTCACGGTTTTCCGGCAAAAAGTCGCCTATCCTCTCAATTGTTTTGAATTGGGTCATATTGTCCTCATTTGCCGCAGCGTTAAGGTATCCTACCTCAACAAAATCGAGCTTTGCGTCAATAAGACTCTTTACGGTATCGCATATCATAGCATTGTCGAAATGCCAACCTGTTATGTAGCCTCCGTCACGTAAAGTACATTCAAGTAAATTAAATTTATCCATAACATCACCGTTTACACGCAACGCGTGTACCTTTCGGGAAAAGTATTGTTTACAGCTCAAGATTTAAAACTGCCTGTGCAAGGTCAAAGTCTTCGGGGTTATTGATATCAATAGATTCTTTGAAGCTCACTTCTTTTATATAAGGATTATTTCCTATCCTTCTGCCTGTCTTTAAATATGTTTCTTTAGGTATTACATATATTCCCGAGGTTTCTCTATATATGGGCTTTAAGTCTTGACTTCGGGGAAGATTTGTGGCGTCAAAGTTAATGGGTCTGTTATCCTGCCACAAATAGTCCTGTATTTTTACGGCACAGAACGCGCTGTCATATTTTCCGCTTAAAACAGCGTTTACACATTCTTTTATCGTTTCAACCGTAATAAACGGGGCTGTAGCGTGAGCGTATACGTATATGTCGGCGTCAACCAAATCAATAAAGCTTGAAAAGATCTGATTGAAATTGGATGTGGGAAGATCCAGCTTTTCATCACGCTTTACAAAGTCAACACCGTCAACAAGGAACGGCACAACGTCGTCACTGCTGCAAAAAACGCTTACAGAATCAAAAACACGGCTTTCTTTAAGCGCCTCCAGCTGATATTGAATTAACGGCTTGTCCCCGAGTAATTTTGTGTTTTTACCGGGGAGCCTTTCATTATTAAGCTTTATGGGCATAATTGCTTTTATTATCATCGCTTTACCTCAAATAAAACAAAATTATTTTTTCTTTATCTTGTTAATTACAGCATATACAGGTTTTCTGAATACATCTTTTTCATAGTTATTCATATATATAAGCCAGTTAAGTGTGAAGAATATAATAGTGTAAACGATAATACCAACAAGTAATATTAAAAGATTTGCAGAAAAATCAATAAAATGACTTGCAAATATTCCTAATCCCGTCATTGCTGCGGGCAATGCAAAACGGGGGAGCATAACTCTCCAAAACTTTGGAATATTTATTCTTATTCTTTTCCAATAGTACCAGTTCATTACAAACCAGGTACCTATTACGGAGCATATGTTTGTCATAAGCGCCGCACCGACAATACCCATATTATAAACGGCAGGGATTGTTGTGGCTACGTTGGCAATAGCCACACATAAATAAACAATAGAACGGAATTTGTGCTTATTTAGTGCTACTATGGAAGAATAAGCCACGTTTTGGATCAAAGGAACAACAGAAGGCACTATCAAAAGCAGTGCAACCCAATATGCTTTCAGACAGTCGGAACCGTATTCATCGCCTACCCAAAGATAAATAAACTGTCTGCCAAATACGGCAAAACCGGAAACAATCAGAGAAACTACGTAAAACTGGAGTCTGCCGACACGTATCAGAAGTTCGTCTATTGCACGCATATTTCCGTCGTTACAAAGACTGCTCACGATTTTTGTGATTTTGGGAGTTAACACATTTGAAATGTTAAGAGATATGTTTTGCGTTATCATTTCAAATGTTGCACCGATCTGGTATATACCTACCCAAGCAAACTCCATAGCGTATCCGATTATAACTTTATCTGTTTGAGATTGCAGCTGATTAACAAGAGTAGCTATAAATACCCAGAACGTGAAGAAGAACAGTTCTTTTAAAAGATTCTTTTCAGGCTTTTTGTAAAGTGGCTTTATATTTATCGCCTTTTTTATGTAAGCCCCATAAACAAAACGTATCAGTATGTTAAGAGTAAGGGATATACATATAAGGGATATTGGGGATGGCCAAATATAAAGTATTGCAATATTTGCAAATGCAGGTAGTATCGAAACGAAAATGTTTACAATTTGTAAGAAAATGTATTTTTCGTATGACGTTATTACAGAGGTGTAAGGCGAAAACAAAAAACCAATTGAAACATTTACGCTCATCAAAAGTACCAATATGCGCATTGTCTCTATTTCGGATGCAGATTTGTTTCCGCCGTAAATATTGTCTACCAAAAATGTTAACACGGTGCCTCCGATAAGACACAGTGCGGCAATAACTCTAAATATATTGAGAAACAATCCGTAAAGCTTGCGATATTGCTCAATATCGTTCTCACCCAAAGCTTTTGAAAGATATCTTATTACCGCCGTTCCCATACCGAGGCTCAGCAATCCCAGATAACTTACGATAGAAGACGCAGACGTATAAAGACCGTACTGGTCTTTGCCTAAAAGCGACAGCATCCACGGTGTGTATATGATCGGGATTATATTTCCAAGTATTAAGTTTATGTAAGAAAGAGCTACGCCTGCGCGCAGTTGGTTTACACCTTTTGTGCCGGTCCTTTTACCCAAGTCGATTATCTCCCATTAGTTTATCAAAATCAACGCGCTCGAATATTTCCAATTTTCCGCCGCGTGTAGCGTTATATATTTTTATACCGTTTTCTTCGGCAAACTGCTTTGCAAAATTATAACAACGGGTATTGTTGCGCATATCATGAACGACCTGATCTTTTATATCGTCATCATAACCCTCGCAAAAATAATCTTTAGAGTTATCATCAACAACTGTTTCTCCCAGTTCATTTATTGTCACTCTGTAATTGTGGTCTACACCAAGCAAATATATTTCTTTAAAGCCCATATATGCCGCAATGCAAATGCAGGTAAATGTAACTGTTCCGCGGGAGTCCAGCTGCTTGTCTATTTCGGTGGAAAAGCTGTACGGAAAGTCAATTTTCCTGTTATAATTCGCTTTGAAATAATAAGCGTCTTTTATTTTTATATCATTGAACCATTTGACATTTATGGGTATAAACTTGATTTTTGAGCTTAATGCATTTATTTCGCCTACGCTGTCGTGGAATATGTTGATGTCTTCGCAGGCGTAATATGTGGGTCGCCAATCCGTTTTATCAAAAATTTTATATATCCGGTTCATACCAAAAGTGATCTCGTTATTTTTAGCAAGCGTATCCAGATCGTCAGCTGTAAGACTGGGCCCGTTACCTATTACAAAACAACGTTCACCTTTATGTATATCTTTAAGCTTTCTGAGCTTTTTGGCATAGCGCGTTTTAGAGAAATCGGCAAATTTTTTGGCTTGTATGCGCGAAATAACAGATTTTAAGGGATGCAAAAACACTCACCACCATACAACTGTAATATACTTGATTATATCATAACCAAGTAATTAGTCAACAAAAAAATCACAGAAACGTCACTTTTTAATTTTTAGCAAGTGAACAGGTCAAAGAAAAATTTATAGGCGGAGATATTGTTGTTAAGTATGAGACTGCGTGCGTTTTCAAATGCCATAGCACCGCCGATAAGCGCTGAAATTACACAAAATATACAAAATACACCGAGCAGTTTGGGATAAAGAGACGGAATAACATCTTTTGTTTTTTCAAGGATCACAAGCATACCGAGTGAACCTATAATTGACATCATAAGCATAATATCTGTTTCATATCTCAGGTGTACGCCGCCCATACATACGTCCAAAAACGCGATGATCACGGCTGCGGCAACAGCAAGAATTATCACGGCGCGTTTTGAACGGTTTTCTTTTCCTTTGGATGAAATCAATGAGCCGAATATACCCCATGTTATGGGATAAGACAGTGCGCCCACCGTAGCAATATTGTAAATATATGAACGGTAAACATTCAAATCGGTTTTTTGCGTGAATATAAACGGAAATGTACCGCTTACTCTCGGCGGCTGCAAAAACATATGATAAATTGCAGGGAAGAACAGGAAAAGCCTTATATTATTCTTTGAAGTATCGCTTACGGTAATGTTATAAATGGCACCAAATTGGAAAGGTGAATCAAACCGTGCCTTGTTATAAATCATAAGGGCAATACCGCAAACGGCAATAGGTGCAAAGAACGCTATAACTGATGCTATTTTCTCTTTTTTCTCGCGCTGCTGCAGAAGATATGATATAAACAGAGGAATGAGCATTACACAATACAGTATTGATATCGGCCTTGATGCAAGCAGAGAAACCGCGCCAAGCCCTGCCAAAGCAAACAAAATTATACGGGACACGGTTTTTTCCGCGTGAACTGCCTTGAATGAAGTAAACAATGTTAACGCAAGAAACAGAATACCCGATAAGCAGGCTATGTTATACATATTAGCCATAGACTGCGAAGCATAGATAAGTGAAGCAAAGCATATTGCAGGCATAGCCATGCACATTAGAATAAGTGAGGGCTTTTTGCAGTAATGCTTAACAATTTCAATAAATGCAAGGCAAATAAACATACACCCGAAAAAAGATAGGAAAAGTGATGCGCTGTGTTCTGTGGGGATATGGCCTGTAAGAGCGTAATACGGGTAATAGTAATAGATTATCGGCGCAACACCGAAATAAGAATATGTGTTTCCGTTATAGTATGCGCTGTCCCACACAAGTCCTGCGCCTGACGCGTATTTACCGCGTTCCGAGTTGTCGTATACGTTCTCAAGCGCCGATACTCTTGCCTTGTCGATATCAACATCTATATTAAGATGACCGTCTAAAAACGCATCAAACTGGCGCGCATAAAGACTGCATTCGGTGAGGTCGGATGCGGTAAGCGGATGTGAATATGATTTTGTTTGAGTTTTTGATGAAGTAAAATTATTTAAGAAAACCGAGTTGAGCATACACACGGCAATAACTATTGCCAAAAGCGCAACATGACCTTTGTTATTTTTATCGTATTCTTTATTGTACGCCTTATTACGGATTATAACGAATATACCGCATATTATTATACAGAATAAAACGTATCTGAAAAAGTTAAAGCTTATAGGCGGCTTTGCGTTAATAGTTATATTGGTAAGGCTTATATTAGAGTCTGATGAATTAACGCTTATCTTAAGAGATTTAAGCTTGCCTGCGGGGTTTATCTTTAAATAATCGGTTGTTTCTTTTGCTCCGCAGAAAAATCTGTATTTACCTGCAAGCTGATATTCATAGGCAAAGTTTTCATCGAGCATCATTATCTGAATATCGTTGTACGATATCATACCTACAGCAGATATTCCCACACAGCAGGCAGGAATATTGATATTATCTATGTATAGGCCGTCGCTTTCCTGTCTTACATCGGGATTATTGTTAAGCTTGATCGAATGCGGTTCATAACCGCCAAATGAACTTTTTATCAGAATGCCGTTTGAAAGTATCAACTCGGCAAATACAAGTAAAATACATATTACCGAAATAATAAGTGCGTTAAAATATTTTGTCGGAAGACTGTTTTTTTGTTTTTTGTTTTTAGACATTGTTTATTATCTCCGTTTCAATTGATTATCAGCTCTGAAAAGCAACAGCAGTATCTGAAGACACAACTATGCTGTTTATGCACACAGCAGCGGCAATACATAAAAGCTGTCTGCCTTCGCAATTTATCTCAAGCATATATCCGAGACCGGAGGAATCGGGACTTTGCGACATAACGACGCTTTTGTCGGCGTCGTATATTTCATAAGTAGGTGCCAGCCCGTATATATGCCAGCTTATTCCGGAAAAGACATATTGCTTTCTCATGTGGTTGAACGTGAGTCTCAGTTTATCCGTTTCACCGCTCAAGTAGTATACCGTTATAGGAAGCTGAACGGATGTTTGGAGTATTTTAAAAACTCGCTTTCCGTTTTCATCAAAGATATACATTGCGTCTCCCAGCAGACCGTATTTGCCGGAAACGCGGTATACGAGCTTTCCGCTGTTGTCGTAAACGGAGTATCTGTCTTTGCTGTCGCCGGTGTCGCGGACAATGTACATCTTCAATGCTTTCACCTCACATTCAATTCACGCATAACTATTATAACCACTGAGCTCAATATTTACAACAGTTTTTATAATATAGTTTTACTTAAATAATAAAATATGCAAAAAGACTCGCACAAGCGAATATATATCAAATTAATTGAAGATAATATAAGCAGATAAAATTCGGGAGGTGATTTTTATAAACACCGCACAATTACTAATGTCGCTGTTCAACGCATTTTGGGTTGGCGGACTCATATGCGCCGTGTGTCAGATTTTCATTGACAAAACCAAGGTAACGCCCGCAAGGATACTTGTAACACTTGTTGTTTTGGGAGTATTTTTAACGGCAATAGGAATTTATGAGCCTTTGGCTGATTATGCGGGCGGCGGCGCGACTGTACCGCTTATGGGCTTTGGATATACCATTGCCAAAGGGGTGGAAGAATCAGTTAAACAACAGGGCGCGCTGGGTATTCTGTCAGGCGGAGCCGCTGCCTGTGCGGCAGGAATATCGGCTGCCGTTGTTTTTGGATATATTTTTTCACTTGTGTCTCGTTCATCGGAAAAGAAGTAAAAGAATTGTAATGTAATTATTGTTAAAAGTCACAAATTAGAGTAGTCTGATTTGTGACTTTTGTTCAAAAAATCGAAATTGATAAAAATTTGCGGTTTAAAGGGATAAATTATTATTTTTGCTTGACAACACAACATTTCCACTATATAATTAAGACAATCGGTATTGAGTGCGTTTTGCACGTGATCCGGAATTTATTATGGAGGTTTCTGTTAGAAATGAGATTCACAAAATTACTTAAAAAGACAACTGCGTGTCTGCTCGCAACTTTAATGATTATCGGCAGTATGGCTATGCTTAATATGACAGCATTTGCAGCTGACGACAGCATTATGGCAGGCGCATCCGAAAGCACGGCAATAAGAGTAGGCGACAATGTTACAATCAAACTTGGCGCAAAAGATTATAACGGCAACGAGATAAACTCAATGTATGCATATCTTGTTTATACCGTTAAGTCTATACTCGGCGACAAAGCTACTATTGAAACAAGCTACTATGTTTCTTCCGTTAGCTATCTTTTGAAGCTCGATATGAACGTTAACGATATAGAGCTCAAAACATATGCCGAAGAGAGAGATTCCGATGAGGATATCGTTTATGTTATCGGTAAAGGCTCAGATGTTCTTATCAAGAGCGGCGCTATTGAGCAAGACGAAGACATGAAAGAAGTTAAAGGCTTCTGGAGAATTTTCTCTTATACCGTTGAAGATATCGACGAAAACGGTGTAGCAAAAATTTCCTGCCGTTTAACTGCTGCTTATCTTGAGAAGATGGGCTTGACTGAAGACATGATAGCAAATATGTTCAATATCGACTCAGACAACGAGTGGTTTAAAAACATTTATCCTATCATCACAAGCCTTGGTTGGACAGTAACAAAATACATCAAGCTTGACGACCTCGTTCTTCAAGGCAACGGTGTTCCCAACAAAGCAGAGATCGGCGTTTACAAAACAGCCGAAAGACTTACCGTAGAGGCTACTACATATCTCGCAAAGAGCGGCGAAAAGACCGAAAAAATTACTATTCCTACCGGAACAGAGGTTGTTATAGCAGACTACTCCAATGGTTATGCTACCGTATATCTCCTTCTCAACGGCAAATATTATAAAACAACAAAAATAACTATCAACAGCTGTGACCTCGTAAGCAAAGAGAGAGAACTCTTCTGCGACAACGGTCTTAAAGAGAAGAGCTTTGTAAAGGTTACCGAGCTTTACGGTACCGATACCGATTCTTTCGAAGGCTATAAGGATTTCTGGTTTACAAGCGTTGAAGATTACAAAGATTATCCTCTTATCTATGATGTACTTTATGAAATCAAGTATGCATACGGCGATGCAGCATACATAGTTCCTGCTTCTCCGATCATTGTAAACGGTACAGACGTTACTGAGGAATATTGCCTTGCAATTCCGCCTAAGTATCTTAAATCTGCTGCCGGCACATACAGAACAACAACTAAGGTTTCCGTTCTTAACGTAGACAGAAACACAGAGCTCGGTTCTTTTGCAGCTAACACTGTTTTCTATTCAACAGGTGAAGTTATCGACGGATATCTCCGTGTAAGATACAACGGACTTAACGGCGTTGTAGACGCTTCCAAGCTTGAGTACGTTTCTAAGAACGTTATTAACTACACAAGCTACAAGCTCGGCGATGTTGTTTACATTAAGAAGAACATCACAGAAGATTACGACGGCAACGAGATATTTGCCGACAGATCAAGCAAAAATTATTTTGGCGTTG
This sequence comes from Clostridiaceae bacterium, assembly GCA_016281115.1. Lineage (GTDB taxonomy): Bacteria > Bacillota > Clostridia > Oscillospirales > Acutalibacteraceae > JAEEHZ01. The sequence goes on from JAEEHZ010000045.1 coordinate 12,049, forward strand.
ATTATGCAACAGAGTTGTACGAAACACAGTTTGAGGTTGTATTCGTAGCCAACGACTGGGTAGAGCTTGAGGAAACAGCACAGTCTGTTGAAGAGCACAACAGAGATACTGAGAATTATGAGTTCTCTGTAATTCTTCCCATAACAAGCATCTCTAAGAGATACAACGACAGCGACACAGACGAGTTCTCCGATGTAGTAACAATGTATGGTGACGCAACTCTTGACAAAGAAGTAAACCTTGA
>JAEEHZ010000046.1 GCA_016281115.1 Clostridiaceae bacterium
CACTGGGTATGAATTTAGAGCTTAAAAATGTATCAAAGCGCTATTCAAACGATAAATTGGCGCTTGATGATTTTTCGGTCAGCTTTGACGCAGGCATATACGGCATACTCGGTCCCAACGGTGCCGGTAAAAGCACGCTGATAAACCTGATAACCGACAACATCTCACGCACATCGGGCGAGATACTGTATAACGGCGAGGATATATTAAAGCTTAACCGTGATTTCAGATCAAAGGTAGGATATATGCCTCAACAGCAGGGCGTTTATGATGATATGTCGGCGTACGCGTTTATGATGTATATGGCGCAGCTCAAAGGCTTATCAAAAAAGGACGCGAAAGCGCAAAGCAAAGAGCTTTTGGAGACGGTGAGCCTTTCATCTGTGGCTCACAACAAAATAAAGAGCTTTTCAGGCGGTATGAAACAGAGAGTTTTGCTCGCACAGGCGTTGCTCGGCGATCCTGAAATTTTGATACTTGACGAGCCCACAAGCGGACTTGACCCCAAAGAGCGCATAAACATACGGGGCTACATAGCGCAGATATCGAAGGATAAAATAATCCTGCTCGCAACCCATGTGGTGAGCGATATTGAGTGCATCGCCGACAAGGTGCTGCTTATAAAGTCGGGCAAGATCATACAGTACAAAACGCCTGCCGAGCTGACAGACTCAATAAAAGATAAGGTCTTTGAGCGTGTTTGCGAAAAGGACGAGATTGAAAAGCTGCAAGAAAAATTCGCTGTAAACAATGTCGTGTACAAAAACGGCAGGCTGACGTTTCGCACGGTTGGCGACAGCTTGCCGCCGGGGTTTGAATACGCGAGGGATGTTAATTTGGAGGATGTGTATCTTTATTATTTTAATTACTTGGGGTAGACAGGTGTATTTATTCTTTCTATTTACGCAATACCTAACGCTTGTGTGAAAAATCTGTGAAATTTTCAGTTTCTTGTCTAAAAACCGATTCCTGAAGTGTTTATATAGTGTAAGGAAAAGAGAAAACCTTATAACTGAAATATTTCAAAGGGGTTGGTTAGTATGAGGGACTTATCAGCATCGGTACTCGCTACTTAAATAATTCATTTATTCAAAGATGACATAACAAAAAACTGCTTGACTATCTAAAGGAGGTAATCATCGTGAAAAAACTTATTTCATTAATGATTGTTGTTTGCATTGTGCTTTCGTGCTCCGCGGCAGCAGCTTCGGCGGAAGAGAAGGAAGATTATTCCTCTTTATTCTTTGAACACATGAAGGACTATGTTGAAATCAACGAATATCACCAAGGGCTTGTTAAATCTTCATACAAGCTTCTCGGTGAGACGTCAAACGGATATCATATTGCGTACTGTAAATATTATTACGGCGATAATTATGACATTGACTTTGGCGAATACCAGGACTGCAAAATCGGAGATTATATTATAATGGGCGACGGATATCCCAATAAGCCCTCGGGCTTTGGTATCTATTGCTTTAACAAAGACAAGTGCCTTACGCTGGAAAAAGCGTGAAAGGATAAGGCAGTGGCTTTTGAAGAGGCTGCAAGAATTCTCAATGAAGACCTGCGTATTCCCGGTGTCAGACCGAATGACTTCCCTCGTCTGTATATTTATCACCGCGGAGATGAAATTATGCTCGGGAGTAGTTTTGAGGAAGCATTGGTAAGAACTCTGTTCGGAGAACATATCGGCAGTTATGATATGTCTTGCAGAGTTTTGGGCAGCTGCAACGAAAACATTATTTTCTTTGGTGCAATGAACGATTGCTCTGCTGCGTTTACATCAAGAAGAATTGATGACTATGTCATTATTGCTAACAGCATTTTTTCTCCATACGATATAGGCATACACGTTTTTAACGGCAAGAAATTCTATACGCTTGATGAAGCGATCAGCGCCGGCTTGTTCCCAATGGAAGTGGTTTCGCTAATGGTAGGCGCAAAGCCCGTAGGCGATGCGAACCTCGACGGAGAGCTTGATATGACAGACGTTACAAAGCTGCAAAGGTCTTTGGCAGGACTTGATGAAGAATCGTTCTTGGCTGATTACATCAAAAGAGTAGTTGATTTGGACGAAAACGGTGTTGTCGATATGTATGATGTTGTGCTTGTGCAGAGATTAATTGCAAAGCTGTGATTATCTAACCCTCTTATGCTCGGTGGTGCTTTATAAGCGCTACCGGGCACCCACCACAATAACGGTCCGCACTGCGCATTAATTAAGCCGCGCGGCTTATTAATAATAACCCTCTATTTACCCATTCCTTTATATTATGCCGCTTATGCGGCACACAAGCCTGCCCCACACGGGATAACTGACCGTGTGGGGCAGGTGTTTATAATTTGTTGCTAAGGTGCGGGCAATATTAATATTCTAAATCGGCGATTTTAGCTTCTGTTAAACATGTACCAAGTATCTTTTCTCACGATCATAACAGCTTTGATTTATTTAGCCTTATTATAGTTAAAAAAGACGAATTTGTCGAATATATTAATATAAATGATTTATTTACAAAAAAATACTAATTCAGCTGAAAATATGATATAATGCCATTGATTAATAAAGCTCTAGAAAAGTGAGGTAAATGCTATGAATTGGGAAAAACTTATTTGCAGCGAAAGATTGGGGTGTGAGGGTAAA
>JAEEHZ010000047.1 GCA_016281115.1 Clostridiaceae bacterium
GGAACAAGAAGCTTTGACGACGGCAACTATCTGCGTCTTAAGATTGCCGTTACACCAAGCGAACCTGCGCATGATCCTTCTCCCATACCGTTGGTAAGTCTTTCATTTAATGCTCCGACAGCAGGCACATCCGTTGAGGTAACGCAAAAAGACAGCGAACTTGTTCAAACTCCTGCACCCGATGTTACATTTGCAACGGACGATGACCGTTTTTATATGTCAGCTTGCTTGTGGTGTGACGGCGAAAACGAGGAGGGCGATCCTCTTTATACTCAAGAACCGTTCACCTTCGAAGCAGGAAAGAGGTATTATATAAATGCCGAGTTCAAAGCTTATGACGGTTTTTATTTCGGAAGTGATTTTGAAGTAAATGTAGAAAACGCAACGGTGACAAAATATACGACTGTCACAAGTGAAAACGAAAGCATACTTGTACTCACATTCTATTTTGAACCCGAATCTGCCGAGCCGGAAGACTCCTATTTCGGACTTTGGATGTGCGATGCTAATCACAAGCCCAACACAGGCGGCAGCGTTACGATAGGATATGTATGCGATGACGGCACTATACCTGCCGACAGCGGAAAGGAATGGACCTCGTCGACAAATCAGACGGTTCCCGGTGGAACACTTGTTACACTGTCCGCACAGCCTGCCGAGGGATATCATTTCAAAGGCTGGTATCAGTGCAACATAAACAGAGCCGGCGAAGAAGATCCGTATTACCTCGAAGACAAGCTCGTTTCGACAGATAAGAATTACGATTTCACGGGTAATCCCATAGGAGAAGGCGAAACTCCGTATATCTGCGCCGTATTTGAAGAAGGCGAAGTTTTGGAGGGCGATCAAATACAGGTATGGGTAGGCAATACCGCAGGCGAAGGAACAGCAAAGGACGCCGGCGGCAAGGTAGCCGTAAAATATGAAATAACCGGCGATAATCCTTATAATATTGAGGGCAAGGACGGAACAGATTTTGTTTACGGTGAGATAGTGCAATTCTACAAGGGCGATGAGATTACTGTTTATTCACAGGCTGACGAGGGCTGGCACTTTGTAGGCTGGTATCATGTAAATATAGAGTGGCAACCCGGCGAAGGAAAAGCATATGAAGGTGATGTCATATCCACCGAATCAAGCTTTACCTACGCACCCGGTAAGACAATGCTTGAAGGTGACACGGAGCCTCTGCGCTACATATGCGCAGTATTTGAAAAAGGCGAGGCAGATACGACCGACACCGAAAAACCGACTGACACCGAAAAACCGACTGACACCGAAAAGCCCGAAGCTCTTATCGGCGACGTTAACTGTGACGGCGTTATAAACATGGAAGACGTAACGTCACTTCAAAAAATAATCGCAAAGCTTGCGACACACGAATCTTTCGGCGAAATGTCAAAAACAAACTCCGACTGCAACTTTGACGGCGAAGCAAACATGGAAGACGTTACGCTTATTCAGAGATACATCGCAAAGCTTATCACAGAATTTAAAATAACGGAAAAATAGTATAGAATATCTTTATCCGTAATACAAAAAGCACAAAAATGCGCCTGAGAGCTCCCCCTTGTTATCCGGGATTTCTCAGGCGCTTTCAATTTCAAAAGTCTTGAGGCGTTTGCACAGCAATATCTATTTCTGACACTATTTCTAACTATATTCTTGTCTGATTTGAATTTACATCCGAAATACCATCAAGATTATTTAATAAAGTATTGACAAATCGCTATTTTATGGTATAATATCAAGCGTCTCGGGGGTATAGCTCAGCCGGGAGAGTGAGCTGTTCGGTAACGCACCCCCCGCATAAAATTGAATACTTGGGGGTATAGCTCAGCTGGGAGCGTGAGCTGGTCGGTAACGCACCCCCGCAAAAAATTGAATATTTGGGGGTATAGCTCAGCTGGGAGCGTGAGCAGAACACTTACACACCCCCGCGTTAAAATTGAATATTTGGGGGTATAGCTCAGCTGGGAGAGCGCTTGAATGGCATTCAAGAGGTCAGCGGTTCGATCCCGCTTATCTCCACCAGAATTAAACCGCATAAGCATTTTGTCTTTGCGGTTTAATTTTTTATTGAGAATAAAATATTACAATTGAATTGTAAACGATGAGTCTAAGTAACTATCACAATTATAAGGAGAATCATCATGTCAGGTATACCATTTAGCATAAAACGTGAACGCGAATCAACTATCAAAAGATCCAGCGATATTGAAGAATTTTATAGTGATAGATCACGTATCATATATTGTTCATCATTTCGGCGATTACTTCAGAAGGCACAAGTTTTTTCGTTAGAACCCAATGCCAGTGTTCGTACAAGGCTGACTCACTCCCTCGAAGTATCCGATTTAGGAAGGACTTTAGCTTTCAATATATCTAACGAGTTAAAAAAAGGGGGGCAAATTGCCCCTGAAGATTGTCAAAAAATAATTGCTATAGTTGAAAATGCATGTCTACTCCATGACATTGGCAATCCTCCTTTTGGTCATTTTGGAGAATCTGCAATTAGGGACTGGGCAAACGCCATTGATTACTCCTTAATTCCGCGAGAGGTAGACACAAGTAACGAGTTGTTTGAACTATTGATGTGCGATTTTAAAGAATTTGACGGTAATCCTCAAGGGTTTAGAACAGTGACTAAGCTTCATTCAGATAAAGACGAACACGGTTTAAATCTAACATATTCCACTTTATTGAGCGTATTGAAATACTCTCGTGCAGCAGGAGAAAAGAGAGGAGAAGGCATTTTAAAAAAAGCCGGATATTTTCAAAGCGAAAAGGAAATAGTGGAAAACATTTATAAAAATGTTGGTATAGAGTTGCACCATAGATATCCACTTACCTACATTATGGAAGCGGCAGATGATATTGCGTATTGTTTGAGTGATATATCAGATGGTATTGAAAAAAGAATAATATCACCAAATGATTTTTTAAAGACATTTAAAGATGTATGGAAAAAACGTTACGATGATCCAATTCCAGTAAAAACGTACAGTCCCAGCAGGAAATTGAATTTTAATATAGATATCTCTGTGCCTTGGTCAAAAAAAGCAATGGAATTTGCTACAGAATCATTCGTAAAAAACTTTGATGACATAATCGATGGTTCAATAGATTGCTTAATTGACGAGAATAGCCCTATAGGGCGAGTATTAGAAACAATAAAAAGTGTTTCTCGCTCAATATTGTATACTTCTATTGAAGCGGAAAATATAGAATTGACTGGATATGCAGTCATTACTGGTATACTCAGAAAATATGAACGTCTTTTATTCATGAAGAATAAGGATTTTGATTCAATTATCAACGGTAATACTAAGGGCTTTGACCTTGAAAGGCGTTTGTTTAATAGGCTTGGGAAGAGATATGTCAATACTTATAGAAGTGAAATCAAAAAAATTAATCGTAGAAATTCTGACTATTGTATTAAAGAGTGGTGGTTACGAACCCATCTAATTATTGATCATATAAGTGGTATGACAGATGAATTTGCATTACAAACATATCAAATGTTAGAGGGGATTAATCTATTACGCAGATAGTCCCTCTTGCTATAATATTTTGTATTCAATCTTCTTAAAATAACATGAGATATTTTTTCTGTGATTCTTAATCAAAGGTCTCTCCTATCTTGTATCGCAAAAAGACAGCCCATTTATCCGGGCTGTCTTTTTCGCTGCGGTGCATTTCAAATCATGCGCTCAAATCAAGCGCTCTTTCTGCATCAATTCCAAGGAAGAACTGTCTGATGTCGAAATTGAACTCTATTTCCAGTCTGTAATCACGAAATACGTCAATTCGTTTTATCATACTGTTTACGATCATCTTTTTGGCTTCTATCGTTGCGTTATCAAAAAGCTCTGACCATGAAATGATCTCATCATATCTGTTGCACAACTCGGTTTGCAAATTCTCGGTTTGTTTGAGCTCTGCCTTTATGCTTTCGCATATATTATCAAGGTCATTGCATCTCTTTTCAGCATCCGATATAAGCCCGGCGAGAGTATCTTTTGAAAAACTGCTTTTGCCTGCAAGACATTTTACAATTTCTTCTTTGAGTAAACCAAGATTTCTCAAAGCGATCGCGTACTCTCTTTCGGCGTCTGCAAGCCGTGATTTCTTTTCGCTCATTTCTTTTTGTATCCTGCCTGAAACGATTTCTGATTTGGAGATACCCCTCATGGTATTGAAAATCCTTTTTATCACCTGTTCTACAATACTGTCCAACTTATGCATAGTATAGCCGGTTTGACCGTTACAATCTGTCTGTTTTCTTGTTTTACCGTAACAAACATAGCGAATACGAGGTGTTTTATCGACACTTCCGTCTTTCAGCTTTCTGTATTTGGCGTTTGTAGTAAGCGTTAATCTTGCCCCGCAGTGTCCGCAGAATACATTACCGGCAAGTAAAGATTTACCCTTTGTATTTGTAGGCACATTTGAATTTTCAGAATGCTTTTTTGCTCTGTCCTTAAGAATACTATTTGCGGTTTCAAATTGTTTGGGCCTTATTATTTGCAGCTCAGGCAATTGCGGAGAGCGGGCTTCTCCGCAGCGCAAAACTCCTGTATAAGTCAAGTTACCTATTATGCCGTATATACTTGCCTGATGCCAGTTCTTTCCTTTTCTTGTTTTGTATCCGTTGTTATTCAGAAAATTTGCTATACGCCAAGTGCCATAGCCCTCATTGGTGTATTTATCAAAGATAAGTCTTACAACGGCAGCTTCCGATTCGTTGATTTTTAAATCGCACAATTCGTGCTTTCTTTTATTAAATCGTCCGCTTTTAACAAGATCATATCCATACGGTGGAGAACCGCCCTTGAAATGCCCTTCTTCCACCATTTGTCCCAAACTTGTTTTGGTTCGAATGGAGGTTTTCTCACTTTCGCCGTCAGCCTGCCAAAAGCGGATATAGTTGAGCAACTTATCAATATGATTATCGAAGCGTTGTTCACCTTCTTGTGTACTCCATACCTGAATACCGTTTTTGACAAACCATTCAACAACGAACGGTGTTTCATCTGCAATACGTCCGATTCGGTCAAACATAAAGACAAGAGAATATCGAATTTTTTCTTTCGGGCAAGCTCTTTAATGATTTGAATCTTATCTCTGTTTTCGGCTCTGACCTTATGTCCCGAAACGCCGTCCTCTTGCTCCTCATGAACAATACTCCAACCCATTTTATTCGCGAATTTATGGCACGCCTTGCGCTGCATGGGAATATCGGCTTCGTGATTGTTGTCATAATCCACCTGCTTATCAGTCGAAACACGGTACAGACAGCAAACTCTGTTTTGTTTCATTCTAACGCCCCCTTTTGCTTTTCTGTATTTTAGCATTCGATACCTGAGCTTGACAATTGTGCGAAGCCGCAGCAGAAGACAAAAGGATGCTTTTAATTCGTACGAAAAGGTCTGTGTTCGGCGATTTAGAGAATGAAATCGTAACTTGATGACCGTCAATGACCATATATTTTTTGCAATGATCCATACTAATCATCTTATCTATCACCTCGCATCCCTTTGTCGCTGTAAATAGCGGTGGTAGTATTCAACTGCTTTCACTATATAATCTTTCTGCTGCTGTTCGGTGTAACTGTTAGGTATCTTCCCTTGCAGCCTATCAAGTGGAATAGTAACCTTTTCACGCTGATTAGCTTTCGGTTGACACATAATCTCATAAACGCTCTCGTAATCAAGCTCACCTGCGTTATACGCTTTGTGCATACGGACGGCCTGTGCATATGACGGTGTGTTTACGTTTTCCTCGCAGGCGTTCAGAACATCATATTGAAGTTCATCGCTGAGGAACGATAACTCCACACCGACAGAAAATGCTATTTTGCCTTCGTCCATCATATCGAGCAGTTCGGGGATTAGGTTAGTGAGGCGGATATATCTTTGCACTTGCCTCCCACTGTCTGTATCGGAAATATCGTCTCTGGACTTGTGGCCAACTTGTCCACAAGTTTTACCTTGATGTTCTACTGCTTCAAGTTTAAGCTTGTACGCGAAAGCTTTCTCCGACGGCAATATCCTCTCTCTGTGCAAGTTACTGTTCACAAGCATAATCGCCGCTTCATCACGGTTTACTGCACGAATAAAGGCAGGGATTTCGCTCATCCCTGCCTTTTGCGCTGCTCTGAATCTTCTGTGACCTGATATTATTTCATATTTGTTTTCCGTGTCTTCAAGCGGTCGTACAATGAGTGGCTCCAGTATTCCGTTTTCCTGTATGCTCATCACGAGATCGTTCATGCTGTCGTCATCAATTACCTTGTAAGGATGACCGTCAAACGGTACAATGTTTTCGACCGGTATGATTACCGGTGTTTTTGTTTTAGTTGTTTTCATTTAATCAAATCCTTTCTATCTTTGTATTTTGATTTTGCGGTGAAAAACTCACCTCGATAGTTTTTGTCTTCTATTCGTTTTAGGTTGTTTCTTACATGTTCGCTTCTCTCAATAACCTCATCGCAGGTAGTGACCTCACGACGGAGTTTTGACAGTCGCCTTGAAAGCACGCCGATGTTGTATTTAGCGTGGTTGTAAAGAGTTGTATCGCCCGAACGCTGTGCGCGCTTTAATGCGTTTCTTGTGTTTTGCCGTTCCTTGATAAACTTATCAATCTGCTCCATCGCATATTGTTTGTAATTGAGTACGTCTTCCTTTGTGTGAAGAATATGCTGTGTTACAAGCCTTGCCGAGTCTACATATAGTCGCATTGAGCTTGTGTCCTGACGGACAAGAAAATATATGCGGCGATTTGTTCTCGGTCGTTCTTCTGCAAGTTTAAGCGCGCGGTTGTAACAACGGTAAAGCGGGACAAAGGTCATAATGGCAACAGGTTCTTTTTCGCCGTCGAAAATCTGCTGCGGATTTTCCTGTTCAGGGATACGCGGATACATAGGGCGGTCATTTTGGTGTATTCGTTCTATGATTTCTTTTACATCGTAGCCCTCACCGAGAGATTTAAAACGGACAAAGCGTTCATTGCCGACCTGTTTGATTTTCGGGTATTTACCGCTTTGGTCTATCACAAATCCCATTTGCTCCATAGCGTCAATGAATTTTGCCTGTGTAGTTGAACCTCTGATAGCTGTATCAATAGCGGCACGGATAGTGCCTCGGATTGTTTGCTTGCCCTCCTGTTCGGCTTTCCATTCGGCATAGCTCATACTTTTGTCTGATGGCTTTGTTATAACGGATAAACCGTATTCACGGCAAAGACGGTCACTCACTTCACGCATCTTGTAATAGTCCTGCTTTGTGCGATGAAACTTGTGACCGTCTTTAATTGAAACCGTATTGATTACGAAATGGTTGTGTATATGCGAATCTTTATCCAAATGTGTTGTAACAAGAACCTGAAACTCATCTCCCCATAATTCTTCTGCTAAAGCTATACCGATTTCGTGCGCTTTATCAGGTGTTACCTCTCCTTCAGCAAAAGATTCGTACCCGTGATATGCGACAACACCACCAAGCTTGTTGAACCTTTTTTTGATTTCCATCATATCTTCTTTGGCAGATTCTACACCGCAGTTGATAGCATAAACATATTGCTTATTCTCTGTTGCTTCGTTTCGCCCTGCATAAGACAATACATCACCGAGTGCCTGTTCGGGATCGGTATCATCGTTTCCGGTTTCGACAGATTGGTTTTCTTTAGTTTTCTCAGGATTGGAAGCATAAAGGATGAGCTTACCGATATATCCTTTTACTCTCCAAAGCGATGTAGTTGCCATCAGTAAATACCCCTGATGATTTCGCCTATCTGCTCTTGTAGCTTGGAATAGTTTTCTCGGTAGACTCTTGCGTCTACAAATCCGTACGCCTTTGCTTTCCTCGCGGTTTGATTTAAGTTGTTGTTTATCTGTCTGAGATTCTTGAGTATCTCGAAAAACTCGATTTGCGGCATTTCTTTGAATTTGATATTTTTTAAAGCAGATCTGATAAACGCCTCACGGTTCAATCCGCTTCGTTTAACATTGCGTTTTAAATCTTCGTACTCAGTATCGTTTAAGCGGAATAAAATCTGATGTTTTCTTTCTTTCATTTTGTTCTCCTTTCTCGTAGGGTATTAGGGGCGGTCAGCCCCTAACAAGTTGCCAAATGATATCATTTGGCGATGCTTGCTGAACCGCTACCGCGAGCCATTATTGGGCTTTCGATGACGGCTGTGACGGCGGTGACGCAGATTATGATATATACCGTTTTAACCGCCGGCAGCGTCGCAAACTTTTGCTTTTTCTCTTGAGTTGTGTCGATAATTGTAAATTTCATCTTAAATCTCATTTCCTTGCTTTTTTAAAATATTGGTTATCTGCGTTTATTTGGGTGTCAAAAGTGACAGTCACTACTCTTTTGCATTTTGAAATTGGGTGCTACTTTTGACTGTCACTTTACAGACTATCGAGAAACGCATCGGCAATATCAGCGCTTGCTGCGGCGGTGTCTTCATCTTTGATTTCATCATTTAGAATAGGCGCAGAAGGTGATATGAGCTGAATATTCGACAGTTCAGAGTGTACTGCGTTGATGATATTATCAATTAACTGCTCATTCTGCTGTTTTTCCTCGTATGCGATTACAGCATTTTTAATAAAAACATTCTGCTTATCTGCCTTTTTCAGAATATCCATCACTGCGCGGTCTTTCGGATTGTCCGTGTTGAAGCGGACTTTAAAGAATTTAATGCTCATTTCGTATCAACCTTTTCAAGAAGACGGTACGCCCACTGTTCGTATCCCTTTGCCGTAGCTCGAATATCGCTGTTGATGAATACGCGACTTGCATCAAACTTTGCAAAATTACGGATCAGGCAGCCGCCCCCACCGACAATATAAAGACGCATAAGTGAGGGCTCATAGTCATACCGTCTGAGAATATCAAAGAGTTTTTTGACGTAATTTTCTGCTGTTGCTTTGACAACACTTAGCCATTCGTTGGCAATATCAGCAGTTCCGGTTTTCAAAACATCCTCAATGATTGATTCGTCAATGTTTACATGGTATTTGTCCTGTATTGCCATCTTTGCCGCTATGACACACTGTTGTGTACCGAATTTTTCGGTATATGCTTTCAGCGGATCGGGCTTGCCGTCCTTCATAAAAAGGATATTCATTGTGCCGTTACCGATGTCACACAGCACTGTCATGCCTCTCATTATCGCAGTTCTGTCTTGAATCGCGGCAAAGCCCTGCGGAAATATGCTGACACCGGTAATGCGGATGTGGTAGTTTTTCTTATTGAAGGTAAATCTTACATCGGGTACCCTCAAAAGATAATCTGAAAACGTTTTTTTCTGTTGCGATACCCATTTTAAAGGCAGCCCTGCCGCAATATGCACATTTGCTTCATTCAGTCTGTAATCGTTCATCTCCAATGCAATAGCAGCAAGCGTGAGAATGAAATACTCCTCGTCCGAGATTTTGTCAGCGTTAAACTCTTTGTGTCCTTCGCCGATAAGATAATACTTGCCGCCATAGGTCAGCATATTTGTTTTAAATACAGGCTCTGTATCACTGACGATGACACCTGACCTGAAAATGTGATTAGCTGTCTTGATGTTGCCGTATCCGTGGTCAACACCGATGATGATTTGATTTTTGTAATTCTTCATAGTTACTCCTTCCTGCCCGTCTTTCCGGGCTGTTGATTTTGGTTTTTGTTTTTCTTTTTTCAGCGGGTTTTAGTTTGTTACCCTCATAGGCATTCCTTCTTTCTTTAAAATTGAGCATAAATAAAGACCGGCGGTTATTCGTCGGTCTGAATAAATGCTATGTAAAAGTGGGGCAGTATTCAATAATCGTAAAGCGGATTTATTTGGAAAGGTGGCTGCAATATTCTCAAATATGAGATAAACAATTTACCGCAAGTTACCAAAATGGAAACCTGCGGTAATCATACTGAAAGCAATAATTTATAAGGGTTGCTCCTGATTCTCGGACAGTCGCTTCAGGGTCTGCACAGCGACGCCGACCCTGTAGAGGTTTTCCTCCGCCTCCGGATCGGGAGCAGCTTGTTTCATCGCCATGCGAACGGCGCGAATCGCTTTTTCAATTTCTCTCGACTTTGCTCCTGCTTTCACGGCAGCTGCAGCGAGATTTGCGATATAAACACAGTCGTCAAAAGAAGCGTGATCCTGTTTATCCATACGACCGATTTGCTCCAGAATTCCGTTGCGATTTACAAATTCATCTTTCGATTCCCCGAGGTTGTAAAGCAATTTGTTATCCGGGATTTGTTCCCCGCCGTCCATCAGAACGCCGACTCCGTCAAACACGTATTTCCGATTGACTGCTTGACGCCGACTTTCCCGATAGACGGTTTCGGTCAGGCCGGTATCAACCTTTGGTCGTCCTCTCTTCTTCTTTTTTTCTTCCATTATGATAGTTCTCCATAACAAATGAATTTCGGTAGCGGCTACCGAAAAACTGTGCTGTCCTACCTCTTGCCTCTGTCAAATTGCATCGGTGTTTTCAAAAAGTCCACTTGCTTATTCAAAAGATCCCTCTATATAATAACGAGGTGGCAGAGAAAAAATATTCCTGAGTTTTGAAAATTTCTTAAAATTTTTTAAAGTTCAAAAGTGGGAGCTGTTATTCGTATAACGATATATTCGTTTGTGTGCTATCGGTACACGGATTTTTGTTTGTAAAACAACTACTCCATTATTTCTGCCGCCAAAAAGGTGGGTGCAATGTTCATATATGCAAATCCGGCGTTAATCTTATCTCCTGTATATATAATAGTGACTTTTTGCAAATTTTACTGAAATAGCGCAATAGGTAAAAAACGAAAAACGCAACAAGGGAATTTTCAAAATCTTATAGCACTTCAAAATCAATGAAACAATCGCATTTTATGCTTGTAATGACGGTATAACAGCTTGTTTTTACTCAAAATACGGCTGTTAGATCATAAAAACTAATATTTTGAACCATTACATATTGCAGCAAAAAGTATATTTTAGCTGTAATAGTTATGTCGCAGGAGTTTTTGCAACACATTTGCTGATTGCATATCGCACGCACTATATTGATGCATCTTACCGTGCTTTGAGATAATGCAAATTATAAGTTTATAATATCTAACTTGATCGGTTATTTTGGTTTTAAAAAAGAAAACTTTATTTCTTTTTAACGACTTATACCTAAAAAGGCACATCCTATACCAGATTGCGGACAAATCAAAAAATCAGTTTTAAAATACAAGTGAATAAAAATTATTATTCATTATTCTGTCACTATAGCAAAGTATACCAGAAAACGTGCAA
>JAEEHZ010000048.1 GCA_016281115.1 Clostridiaceae bacterium
CAACAAATTGGTTTTCTTTTGTTTTTTCTGGGTTTGAAGCATAAAGGATGAGCTTACCGATATATCCTTTAACTCTCCAGAGCGATGTGGTTGCCATCAGTAGATACCTCTTATGATTTCGCCTATCTGCTCTTGCAGCTTGGAATAGTTTTCTCGGTAAGCTCTCTCGTCAACAAATCCGTAAGAATTTGCTTTCATTGCGATTTGATTTAAGTTGTTGTTTATCTGTCGCAGGTTTTTGAGAATCTCGGAAAATTCAATCGGTGGCAGTTCTTTAAATGTGACATTTTTCAAAGCAGATCGAATAAACTCTTCGCGGTTCAACCCGCTTCGTGTTACATTGCGTTTTAATCCTTCATACTCAGCATCGTTTAAGCGAAATAAAATCTGATGTTTTCTTTTGTTCATTTCATCTCCTCCTTTCAGTAGGTCTTAGGGGTGCGGGTGTCCGGTGGACACCTCTGCCGAAGGCAGAAGCACTGACCGAGCCGGCAGGCGAGACGCAGCCCTAACAAGTTGCCAAATGATATCATTTGGCGATGCTTGCTGAACCGCTACCGCGAGCCATTATTGGGCACTCGGTGACGGTAGTGACGGCAGTGACGCTGATTTTGACAAATACCTTTTTAGTCGTTGCATCACCGTTACTCGTTGCCTGTTTTGTAAAATTTTGCATTGTTAGAATAGAATTTTTGTTTGTCATTTTTATCATTGTTTTTATATCCTTTCATTTTTTTGATTTTGATTGTTGAGCCACTTTGGCTCACTTTTTTGTTTTCGGCAACTGCGATTGAGCCAAAATCGCTACTTTTGGCTCAATCAAACATAGCAAGAGCTGAAAGCACATTAGCGTCATTTATTTCCTTTTCTTCCTCTGTAAAATCTGTTATTACTGAGGGGACCTCGGATAATGTCGGTTTTGCAACTGAAACAGACTTTAATTCTTCCCGAAACATTGTGCGAATGTCATCAAGCGAAATGCCTGTATCGTTTTGTTTTCTCTGTATTGTTTCAATAACAGCGTCAACAATAAAGCGGTTTCTCGTCTGACTTCCTTTTTCAGACAAGTTTTTAAGGTATTCAACCGCAGCTTTTTCCTGCTCCTTTCTCATATCGAAACGCACATTTATACGATAATTATTGCTCATATACTAGCACCGGACTTCAGCTGCAATTCCGCTATATACTCATACCCTTTAGCCGCGGCACAAATGTCGTCAATAAAGAATACCCGTTCGAAATTGAATTTGCCAAAGTTTTTGATAAGACATCCACCGCCGCCTGTTACATACAGCGTTATGGTTTTATCATCGTACCCATGTTCACGGAGCCTGCGAAAAATGCCGTTCACATACTCTGTTGCTATTGTTTTGATGATGTTAAGATCATCATCCGAAAGGTTAGCCGTTCCGTTTATGAGAGCTTCTTCGATAATAGCGCCATTAATTTCGCGCTGTGTCCTTTTAGAAAACTCCTCACGGACGGCAAGCATACATTGGTGTGTTCCGAATTTCTCTGTAAATATTCGCCCTTGCTGCGGCACGCCGTTAATGATCGTCAATGTGTTCATCGTGCCGTTACCGATATCCGCTACCATATTCACGCCTTTCAGCCTTGATGCAAATTCAGCAACGGCGGCGTAACCCTGCGGATAAATCTTTGCACCTGAAATGCGGATGTTATACCTTATCCGCTGAAAAATGAATGTTACTTCGCTGTTCTTTGTCAGATATTCAGAAAATTCCGCTTTCTGTCCGCTTGTCCATGTCAAGGGCAATCCTGCCGCGATATATACATTCGCTTCGGTCATATTGATATTCCTTAGCTCCATAGCGATAGCGGCAAGCGTGAGAACATAGTAATCGTCGTCCTTTTGCTTTCGCGGCGTAAACTCCTTGTGACCTTCGCCGATGGTGTAATGTTTTCCGTTGTACACGAGCATATTTCTCGTAAACGGAGGCTCGGCATCGTGCTTTATAACACCTGCCCTGAAAATGTGATTAGCTGTTTTGATATTGCCGTACCCGTGGTCAACACCGATGATAATTTGATTCTTGTATTGTTTCATGTTTAAGTCTCCCTTCTGCCCGTCTTTCCGGGCTGTCAGTTTTGATTCTTGTCTTTCTTTTTTCATTGGGTTTCAGTTGGTTACCCTCATAGGCATTCCTTCTTTCTTTAAAATTGAGCATAAAAAAGGACCGGCGGTTACTCGTCGGTCTGACTTCTGCTATGTAAAAGTGGGAGCAGTTGCTAAAAAATGTAAATTGGTTTTTGAAAAGGTAGGTGCAATATTCTTAAATATGAGATAAATAATTCATAAGGGTTGCTCCTGATTCTCGGACAGACGCTTCAGGGTTTGTATAGCGACGCCGACTTTCCCGATAGACGGTTTCGGTCAGGCTGGCATCAACCTTTGGTCGTTCCCTTTTTTTCTTTTTCTTTTCCATCACAATAATTCTCCATAACAAATTAATTTCGGTAGCGGCTACCGAAAAACTGTTCTGTCCCACCGCTTGTCTCTGTCAAATTGCATCGGTGTTTTCAAAAAGTCCACTTGCTTATTCAAAAGGTCCCTCTATATAATAACGAGGCGGCAGAGGAAAAATATTCCTGAGTTTTGAAAATTTTTGAAAAATAATTTTCAAGCTAAAAAGAAGGGGCGGTTATTTATATGTTGGAATGTTAGTCTATGTGTCACCGGTTATATTGCTTTCAGCACCTCAAAATCAATAAAATAACCGTCTTGGGCGCAGGAATTTAACAGAGTACCAGCAGGGAACTTTAATCGGCAGAAGATACAAGGCTGAAAAGCGAACAAATGGTGCAAAAGATAGCTTTAGAGGCAACCGTTATACGGGAAGTTTAGTACTTCCTCAAAATGAGGAAGTACCAAATCGCAAATCAACGGCAAAAAGAATTGCTGACGAATATGGTATTGGTCACGCTTCTGTTGAGCGTACTGAGTATTTTGTTGATGGTCTGGATGCTGCTGAAGAAGAAATCCCAAGAATAACACAAGAAAAGCTTTCCGGAAGAATTAGACCTACAAAAAAGATGTTATAGAATTTGACAAAGAATAAGATGCAGAACAGCCATATTTGATTTTGATAATAAAAAAGTGGTGGCAGTTATTATAAAATGATATTAAACGTTTTACGTGCTGTGAGATACTGATGTACAGATTAAGTTAGGGGGACGATTTGGTCTAAAAAATCTTCAATCCTTTTTTCTTTGCCTATTCTTTTAGATGTGCTCCGGATTTCTTGTACTGGCAAATTATTTGCCAGTACCACAGCACCTCAAAATCAATAAAATAACCG
>JAEEHZ010000049.1 GCA_016281115.1 Clostridiaceae bacterium
AATGGGCGGCAAATTTGACTTTATTACAGAAACTTCCTCGGGTGTGCTTATCTGAAGCGAAGAAAGATACAGGCTTGATGTTCCCACAACTTCGACCAAAGCGTTAAGCGGATATTTTCCTGCGGCAACACCCTTTTTATCAAATATACGATAACTTGTCACAATACCTTTTTCGTCTTGTTCTTCTAAAATGACCGTGTTTCCGCCGTAAATATAAACTACCTGTCCCCTGAGCTTCAGATATTTGTCCTTACCGAGGGCGCTTGCCTGAGCGAGTGTGAGCGGCTCCAGATCCGTGTTGATTTTATCCGTATCAAGATGATTTATAGAATCGGTATCGCTGTTATTATCGGTATCTATATTTACAACATCGCTGTCTTCATCGTCGGTTATGGGATAAACATATGCAACGGGGAATTCCGTGATAAGCTGAGCAATATATTTTTGGGTGGTAGTAACATCTACCATCGTTACCTCATTATACGGCTCGTCTACATCTGCGTTTAATATGGATGTGTTTTTGAGCGTTATAAGCTTTGCCACGTGCTTTTGCATTATTACAACATCGCCCATGGCAATGGTTCCGTCCAAATCGGCATCACCGTACATAAGCTTTGCGGCATTAACAGGCAAAACCGCCGATGTCAATGTCAAAACTGTTAATATAGCGCATAAAGCACACGAGATTGTTTTTTTCATTGCTTCTACACCTCCCATATTCTCTGCAACACGACAAATTATATTTCAGATTTTATTCTCTGAAGCAACTGCTCGATTTCTTTCGCAACATTTTCCAGTGCGCCGTCCTTAAACGGAGACGCAAGTCCTGCTTCTGTAAGAAGCTCTGTAAATACTTTTTCTCCGCCTTGGGATAATAATTTAACGTATCTTTTAAAGGCGTCATCATAATCCTTTTGAGATTCAAGCAAAAATTCAAAAGCCGCTGTTTGTGCCAAACAATAGTCAATATAATAAAACGGCGTTTCAAAAATATGCATCTGATACTGCCAACGGGTACCTTTTTCCAAATAAGGGATACCCTCCATTGAAAGATAAGGTCTGAATTCAGACTCAAGCTTAAGCCAGGCTTCGTTTCTCTGAGCAGGCGTCATTTCAGGATTTTCGTATACAATATGCTGGAAATAGTCAACGATTGTTCCGTAAGGAATAAACGAAAGAGCGTCAAAGGCGTGCATAAATTTATACTTTTGCGCGCTGTCGCCGAAGAATTTATCAATGTATTTCCATGCGAAAAACTCCATACTCATAGAGTGAGTCTCGGCGGTTTCCATTCCGCCTATACCAAGCTCAAATCTGAACTTGTTTTTGGATGTCATATAATCGGCAAAGGCGTGTCCTGCCTCGTGGGTCATAACATCAACATCGCCTGATGTACCGTTGAAATTAGCAAGAATAAACGGTTGCGCATACTTTTCAAATGATGTGCAGTAGCCTCCACCCCACTTGTTTTCACGTGATATAACATCAAACGCCTCGTTTTCTATCATCATATCAATGAATTTGCCGGTGTCTTCGCTCATTTCGTGATACATTTCTTTTGCGGCTTTAAAAATACCGTCTGTATCAACACAGGGCTTTGGATTCCCCTCGGGAATGATTATATCGTTATCGTAGAGCATCATACGTTCTATTCCCATTGTCTTTGCGTTTTCGGTCTTTAACCTTGACACAACGGGAACGATATCTTTAAGTACATTTCCTCTGAATTTTTCTATATCGTTTTGGTCATAGCACAATCTGCCCATACGGTAATATCCGAGCTCAACAAAGTTTTTGCAGCCCATCTTTTTTGCCATTTTATCGCGGATCTTTACAAGCCTGTCAAATATATCGTCAAGCTTGTCGCCTACCTTTTCCAGCCCCTTGCCAAGCGCTTCATAAGCCTCTTTTCTTGTGTTGCGGTCTGCGTCCGAAAAATATTTGGTAAGGAGTGTTTTAGGCATTCTTTCGCCTCTGAACTCAAAGGTAAGACCTGCCATAAGCTGTGAATATTCGCTTACTATTTTATTCTCCGTAACCATTTCCTCTATTATTTCGGGGGACATAGACTTTTTCTGAATTTCGTAGCTTTTGAATACAAGAGGCAAAAGCTCTTTTTCAAGCTCAGGGCGGAATTTGCTATCCAAAAGCGCATTGGCATATTCCAAACCGATGCTTTGCACCTCGGGCATTATTTCATCGTAATAATCACGCTCTTTAACGTAAAATTCATCTATTGTGTTAATTGTATAACGCATATTTGCAAGAGCGTACTCGGTTGAGAGCTCTTCTACATTTTTATTGTATTCATCACGTGCCTTAAGCACGTCTTGTACGCTTTGGGCGTTCTTTACCATTTCAATAATGGCTTTTGACTTTTCTCTTATCTCTTCTATTGTTACTCTTTTGTACTCTAATTCTGATACCTTCATTAATTTGTTCCTTTCTTGGTTTAATTTTGTGAAAGCTCTTTAATAAATGAGCTCATTCTGTCAGTTTTATATCTTTCCGCATTTATTATGCTCAAAACATCTTGTACACATTTTTCAAGTCTGTCGTTTATGACTATATAGTTGTAATCACCTGCGCATTTGAGTTCAACCGCGGCTTGAGCTGTCCTTTTGTCTATTACCTCATCGCTTTCGGTAGACCTATTCTTAAGGCGCGCCCTGAGTTCCTGCATTGAAGGCGGCGCCACAAATATACTTACCGAATCGGGGCATTTTTCTCTTATTTTTTGTGCGCCCTGGACCTCAATCTCCAATATTACGTCATTTCCGTTATTAAGCGCTTTTTCTACAACGCTTTTCGGTGTACCGTAAAAATTATCGCAATATTCGGCATATTCCAAGAGCCCGTCGTTTTCTATCATCGTTTTAAAATCGTCTTTATTCAAAAAGTGATAGTCTTTTCCGTTTTGTTCTCCTGTGCGCGGCGAGCGTGTGGTTGCAGAAACGGAAATAACAAGATTATCATCTTTCTCAAGTATCTGCTTTACTATCGTACCCTTTCCGGTTCCCGAAGGTCCCGATATCACGATTAAATTTCCTTTTCTTTTCATATCTTATCGTCCTCCTCGTCGCCGAATCTCTGTGCTATCTGTTTAAGATTTGCCGCGCACAGTATTATATGGTCTGTGGTCGTAATTATGACCGACTGGGTTTTTCTGCCGCAGGAGGCGTCGATAAGCTTTCCTTTTTCACGCGCGTCGTTTATTATTCTTTTTACCGGGGCGGCTTCGGGGCTTACCACCGTCATTACCTTGTCCGCCGATACAAGATTTCCGTATCCTATATTTATAAGCTGCATAGTTTATGATCAAACGCTTTTCTGCGTTATTATTTCCTTTCAGATTTATTCTATATTTTGAATTTGTTCTCTTATCTTTTCAAGCTCGGATTTAACATCTACAACTATATGGGCTATGTCAGAATTTGTAGCCTTTGAGCCTATCGTATTAATTTCACGGTTCATTTCCTGAAGTAAAAAGTCGAGCTTTCTGCCGATTGCTTCGTTACTGTTTAATGTTACTTCAAGTTGATGAAAATGACTTCTCAGCCTTACGGTTTCTTCGTCCACAGCGACCTTGTCGGCAAATATCGCTGTCTCGGTAAGCACACGCTGATCGTCAAATGTGTTGTTTTCAAGCAATGCTCGAAGCTTTTGCTCAAGACGCTCGCGGTATGTAACAACGGTTTCGGGAGATTTTTCTTCTATTTTGCTCACCAATTCAAGAATATTCCCTGCTTTTTCAAGAATGTCGTTTTTAAGCCTTTCTCCCTCTACAATACGCATATTGAGAAGATTTTCCAAAGCGTTGTCGCAGCCCTCTTTAACGCATCTCCATATTTTTTCTTCATCGGCAGGCTGTTTTCTCACGGTAAAGATATCATTAAACCTTGAAATAAGTGTAGGGGTTATCTCACCTGAGAGAGAATACTTTTCTTTTATTCCGTTAAGGGCAGCTATGTAGCCGTCTACAAGGCTGTTATTTACCTCTACGATACACGGTGAGTCATCGGTGTAAACTACCGTAAGGGAAACGTCTACTTTGCCTCTTGAGATTTTAGCTTGAATATAGTTTTTCAGTTTTTCTTCCAAAAAGCCGTAGCCTCTGCCTGTGCGGCAGCTGAAATCAAAATATCTGTGATTCACCGTTTTTATCTCAATGGTAACCGATATATCCTCAATTATTCCGTCAAAACGACCGAACCCGGTCATACTCTTAACCATATCGCAAATACTCCTTTTGTATACACATTTCGCATTGTGATAATTATATCAATAAACCCGATATATTGCAAGCAAATAAAACTGAAAGTTGTATTTAATGGGATATTATCTTTTTGTTGAGGAAATAAATCCCCAAGGATTATTGATTCCTTGGAGATTTGCCATACATTTACATTGGTGTTTTGCTTATCAAATATCCCGGTATCACCACAAGCGCAAAGAAAATAAGATTGATAACGGTGAAAACAATAATGAATTTTAAGCCGTTTTTGGGATATTCTCTTACATATATACGATAATTGATAACAGATGCAAGCGAGCCGATAATAGTACACAATCCCGCGGAATCAAGCCCGTAAAGCAGCGCGCCTTTGTTTTGTGCAAACGGATATAACACTATTGCGGCAGGTACGTTTGATATTACCTGACTAAGCAAAATAGACCATGCGTATTCGTAATTGGAAACAGCACCGCTCAAAAAAGCCGATATTTTCTCGTTTGCAGCAACAGAAGATGAAAAGATGAAAAAGCATAAAAACGTGACTAACAATACATAATCTGTTTTAAGCAATATTTTTTTATCTATGATGAATACCGCTGTCAAAACCGCTGCGCAAATATAGCCCCAAAATTGAGTTCTACTGACAATTGTAAATACTACTACGGCAAAAATGCAAAGATAAGCGATTCTTTGTG
>JAEEHZ010000004.1 GCA_016281115.1 Clostridiaceae bacterium
TATATAAACCATCCTTTAAAGGTAGATCTGGCAGGCACGGTTGAAAGTATATCAAAAATCACCCCGCGCGAGCTTTACAGCTGTTACAATAATTTCTATAACCTTGATAATATGGTGCTTGTTGTCACAGGAAACATAAACGTTGATGAGTTAACGGATTGCCTTGATAAATGCCTTAAACCGCATAAGCCCATGACAGCAAAAGCGTATATCCCCGAAGAGCCTGACGGAATCTTAAAGTCATATACAGAACAAAGCTTCGATGTCTCTCTGCCTATTTTTCAATTAGGCTTTAAAGAGTCCGTTAAAAAGGCGCTTTCGGAAAAACAGCTTGCCGCAAGCGACGTGCTTATGTATATGCTTTTCGGAGAATCATCGCCACTCTATAAAGAACTTGAAGAAAACAAGCTGATTAATAACAGTTTCGGTTTTGAACATATGGAAAGCGATACTTATTCCTGCGTATTACTTGGAGGCGAAAGCAGAGATCCTCAAAAAGCCGCAGAAATTATAAGGCAATATATAAAAGAATGTCTTGAAAAAGGGCTCAAAAAAGACGAATTTGATCTCGCGCTCCGCTCGGTCTACGGCAATGCGGTAGCGTCGTTCAACAGCATAGAGGGGATAGCTTCTATAATCGGCTCAATGCATTTTTGCGGCAGAGAAATATATAAATATATTGATGAGCTCTCTAAGCTTACTTTAGATGACATCAACAAAAGACTGAAAGAACAGATCTCGCTTGACAGATGCGCTCTTTCTGTAATAAAAGCAAAATAAAAGGGGAAGAGGAGGCTTGATTTCATATGTATAATGTTTCTTTTCCCGGATTGGGACTAAATTTTTCAGTTAATCCTGTCGCGTTTACACTTGGTGATATAAATATATATTGGTACGGGATAATAATTGCCGCAGCGTTTA
Source organism: Clostridiaceae bacterium (assembly GCA_016281115.1). Classification (GTDB taxonomy): domain Bacteria; phylum Bacillota; class Clostridia; order Oscillospirales; family Acutalibacteraceae; genus JAEEHZ01. The sequence continues at coordinate 922 of JAEEHZ010000004.1, forward strand.
TTTTGTCGCTTGGATGCGCTATGCTCAGGTGCAAAAGATACGGTCAGTCTCACGACGCCCTTACAAATTGCGCCATAATAGGGCTTGTGTGCGCAATTGTGGGCGCAAGACTCTACTATGTGGCGTTTTCGTGGGACAGCTACAAGGGCGATTTAATAAAAATATTTGATATTCATTCGGGCGGACTCGCAATTTACGGCGGTCTTATCGGAGGTCTTATCGGAGGGCTTATACCCGCAAAGTTACAAAAGATGAATTTGTTTGCGTGCCTTGATCTGTGCGCTGTTTCCTTTTTGATAGGGCAGGGGATAGGCCGCTGGGGAAATTTCACCAATCAAGAGGCTTTCGGTACCCCCACGAACTCCCTTTTCAGAATGGTAAGCGAAGGAACGGGCGGCGTTGCCGTTCATCCCTGCTTTTTGTATGAATCGGTATGGTGTCTTTTGGGCGCTCTTTTGCTCTATATATTCGGGCGCACAAAGCAAAAATATTACGGTCAGCTAGGTATACTTTATCTTATCTGGTACGGATTTGAAAGAACTATCGTTGAGGGCTTGAGAACTGACAGCCTGTATTTACCGTTTAAGGTGTTCTCATATGATATAAGAGTATCCCAGGTGCTTTCTGCGGTTATGGTCGTTGCCGGAATAATTCTGCTTATTGTATTCCGCAATGTCAGAAACTATGACCCAAATGCCTATAAGTTAGATATTATAAATAATAATCAGGAGTGATAATTATGGCAGATGTAATTAATGTAAAACCCAATTTTAACAAAAAGAAGGCGGTAAAAACAACAGTGATAATACTGGTGTTGTTCGTTATAGCTGTGCTTGCGGTATCGTCTGTTTCTATTGTTCCGGCAGGTCACAAGGGCGTTTTGCTCAATATGGGAGCTGTTTCAGGTACGATTCTTGACGAAGGTATTAATTTTAAAGTTCCCTTTGTTCAAAATGTTGAAGTAATTGATGTCCGCGTACTTAAATATGAATCAGACGGTAATGCGTCTGCAAGTAAAGACCTTCAAACTCTTACAAGCTCGATCGCAGTAAACTTCCGTGTAGACAGTACAAAGGTTGACAGTCTCTACCGCAATATCGGAACCGGTTATGAGAATACCGTAATTTCTCCCGCGATAAGCGAGTGTGTAAAGGCGGTAACATCACAATACACGGCAGAAGAGCTCATTACCAAGCGTTCTGAAGTTTCCTTGAAAATGAAAGAGCATCTTCAGGACAAGCTTGCCGACAAATACATACTCATTGACAGCTTTAACGTTATCAATTTCGAGTTCAGCGACGCATTCAACAAGGCGATAGAAGAAAAGCAGATTGCGGAGCAGCAAGCCCTGAAAGCGGAATACGATCTTAAGCGTATAAAAACAGAGGCTGAACAAACCGTTACAAAGGCACAAGGTGAAGCCGAAGCTATGAAAATAAAGAATTCCCAACTTACTGAGAATATAATTATGCTCGAATTTATCGACAAATGGGACGGAGTTTTGCCCCAGTATTACGGCAGCGACGGAAATATATTATTTAACCTGACAAACACAAAGAATATTCCGAGCTCAAATTAAAGTGCTTTGCAATAATATTAAAAGACAGGAAAGTGTATAATGAGCATAAAGAAGAATGCCGGCATTCTCGCTGACCAAAAGCTGTGGACGAGAGATTTTACAATACTTACTTTGGGATCTGTTATATCTAACTTAGGTAATGTTATAACAGGTTTTGCCATGGCATTGCTTGTTTTGGAATTTACCGGCTCCACTTTTTTGTATTCTCTGTTTATGGCGGCAAATATGCTGCCGCAAATAATTGTTCCTCTGTTTGCGGGACCGTTTCTCGACAGATTTTCGAGGAGAAAAGCGATATACACGCTCGACTTCATATCTACGGGGATGTTTGCAGTATTTTCCGTAGTTATAGGGTTAGGGTTCCTCAATTACCCCGTAATTATTGTCTGTTGCCTTATGCTGGGCATTATGAACAGCATATACACCGTTGCCTACGAAAGCTTTTATCCGATGCTCGTTTCCAAGGGCAATTATTCTAAGGCTTATTCCATATCGAGCA
>JAEEHZ010000005.1 GCA_016281115.1 Clostridiaceae bacterium
GATTTTTATTGTTCACCCTTGAATTTTTATATCTTTTGAGGTAAAATGATAAAAATACTTAATTCAAGGACGATACAATATGCTTTTATTTGTTGATGCGTGTGCAAGACCGCAGTCGAGAACGTTAAAAATCGCTGAAAATATCGCAAAAAAACTGTCAGCCGACTGGGAAACGGTGAATTTGTATGAAGAAAAACTTTTGCCGCTCGATTATTGCGCACTTTTAAAACGCGATAAAGCCGCACAAAGCGCGGATTTTTCGGATGAAATGTTCCGCTTTGCAAAACAGTTCAAAGAAGCGGACGAAATTCTTGTCGCAGCGCCTTTTTGGGACCTGTCTTTTCCCTCAATTCTGAAATGCTATTTTGAAGCAGTCTGCGTCAACGGAGTTACGTTCGTTTACAATGAAAAAGGCGTCCCCGAGGGGCTTTGTAAGGCAAAAAGGCTTGTTTACGTAACGACCGCGGGCGGATTTATCCCGGAAAATAATTACGGATATAATTATGTCAAACAACTCTGCACCGACTTTTTCGGTATAAAGGAAACCACCTGTATAAAAGCCGAAGGCCTCGATATACAGGGCGCCGACGTGGAAAAAATCGTGAAAGCCGCACTTGACGAAGCGGATTTGCGGCTGTTTGAATGAAAAAATCAAAATATAAGAAAAAGACGCCTTTCGGCGTCTTTTTCTTTTGTGTGGCGGCAATTTGGCTTTATTTCGCAGTTCATTATTCAGATAATTCAGATGCATCGTATCCGCATATCGTGCAGATATTGTTTTCATCGAAATTATGCCCGAGCGGTCTTGTTTCTTCTTCAAACGTGTCCCCGCAGATTGAACATGTAATGGTCAGCAGACCGTATTCCGAGCACGTCTGCTCTTTTTGTTCTGTTATGATATCATATCTGTGCCCTTTGCGAAGCAGCTTTTCCGTTTTTATATTACCGCAAACGGAGCATACGTACTGCTTTGTTCCGCTTTCCGTGCAGGTAGGCTCCTTGACAACTTTTCCGGCAGAATGATAATATTTGTGCTTTTCCGACTTTTTAATGATTCCTGTTTCCGTAAAACCGCAAACGGAGCAAGAGCGTTCTTCGAGCCCTATTATCGCGCAGGAAGGCTCTTTGACCGTCGTCCATTCCCCGAATTCGTGAATATGCTCTTTGCAGGATGTCAGAACAGCCGCACATAGCATAATTGCCGTAAATAAAATAAAATACTTACCGTTTTTCATATTCAAACTATTTGTTTTTAATGTCTTGCAGCAACTGTATTATTTCCGCAAAGCCTATAAACATCATTCCGAAAACAAAATAGATTCCCCAAATAGTAAACATGGCTATATACGGGTTATAATTGAGCTGCTCGCCCAACGCTACTCCCAAGGTGAATCCCACAATGAAACCGCCGACAAAGAAAAACCATGCGATACCTTTCAGTATCCGCGCGACGATATTATATTCCTTTTTATCGGCATTTTCGGAATATTTCAATATCTCGTCATATTCTTCGTCCGTTACTTCAATCGGAATCTTTTTATAGTGTTTTTTTTCTTTTTCATCATAAAGGTAATATTCGGAACTGTATTCGCCGTCTGGTGAATATATTTTTTCGCATATACCCAATTCGACTAATTTTTTTGCTTTCTTTTCTTCGCATTTTTTCTTTTTTGTTTCCAAATAATTTTTTACTGTTTCGTTCATTTTTATTTCTCCTTTTAATTTACATCAAGTATTTCCAAACGATATGATCCTCCGGGTTCTATACAATCGGAGGCGTAACTGTAACCGTTTTTGAATTTTTCACCGGTTTTAATGCTTTCTGAGTAAAAAGTACCGGAATCTACGACGTAATCTTCATCATCGTAAAGCTTCCAACCTATTCTGCAAGACGAACTTTGTCCGGCGCCGTCGGAGTCGTATGTTTTTTCACCCGTGAAAAATATTTTTATACTATCCTCAGAATAAGATGCAAGAAATTCGCAAGATATGGCGGTAACTTTACAGCTGGAATCAACTGTGCCGTTGTATTTGTAATCTGAAATAGTTTTAGGCAATTTGGGAATTGTTATTTCCACTATTTGAGAATTTTTCGTTTTCAAAAATGTTTTTCCGCATGTTTCGCAGACATTATTTGCGTCGAAATCATGTCCGAGCGGTTTAATATTTTGATCCATTGTTGCACCGCAGAGTAAACAAGTCAGTTTTTTATTTCCGCTTTTTATGCACGTAGGCTCGGTTGTAATAATACCGTCGTCAAAGACGTGTTCTTTCTTCGGAAGATTTTCTGTTTTAATTTCGCCGCAAAGCGTGCAGGTGTATTGCTTTGTTCCTTTTTCAGTGCACGTAGGCTCGATTGTAATAACACCGTCGTCAAAGACGTGTTCTTTATTCGGAAGAATTTCTGTTTTGGTTTCGCCGCAAAGTGTGCAAGTATATTGCATTACTCCGCTTTCCGTACACGTAGGCTCGGTTGTAATAACACCGTCGTCAAAGACATGTTCTTTTTTCGGAATATTTTCTGTTTCAGCTTCGCCGCAATAGCACCGACTTTCCAAAAGACCTTCTTCCGTGCACGTTGGTTCTTTAACCGTTGTCCATTCCCCGAATTCGTGAATATGTGTCCCGCAAGAAGCTAAAATAACCGTAAAGAACAGAATTGCCGTAAGTAAGAGAGATATTTTGCTGTTTTTCATTTAATAAACTCCTTAAAATAATTTTTTATTTGTCAAAATGCGCTTGTTTCAAGTATTATACCATTCAAAACACATTTTGTCAACAAAAATATACATATATTGATAATTATTTATCTCTTTTAGTATAGTATAATATACATATGGAGGTGAAATAAAATGATTTACGACAGGATCAAGGAGCTCCGGGAAAAATCAGGTTATTCACAGTCCGCCCTGGCGAAGAAGCTTTCGGTTACGAGAAGCTCGGTAAACGCGTGGGAGATGGGCATATCCGTTCCGACCACGCAGTACGTTGTGGAAATGGCAAAAATTTTTTGTGTATCGACGGATTATCTTTTAGGTGTTGACGAAAAAGAGTATATGACGCTTGACGGGCTTTCAAAAAAGGAAATAAAAGTATTGTATGATATTATAGATTGTTTTCGATGTGAAAAAAGTAATTAAAAGAAATGTAAAAAAGGAAAAAGCAGGTTTTTAAACCTGCTTTTAATAATTTTCTGTATTTAATACCCCGCCCCGACTCCGTCGGGGCGGGCAAATGCGCGCAAATTTACTTAAAAACGCCTTTTTAAGTATTCTGCCAGATGCCGCACAGCGGTTTGAACGCCGCAAGGTCTTTGACAAGCATCATTTTATAGGTCGTTCCGCTGCCGCCCATGGCAATTTCGCCAGACGCGGGGCTGTCGACGATTTTTACGTCCGTAAGCCGTCCGTTGTCAAAGCGGGCTGCGATGAGCTTTGAGCCTGCGGGCGCGTTTTCTGCCGTATAAGAGAGCGTCGACCCGCTTACCTCGCCCGAAAGCGCCGGCGTCGGTGCGGGAGGCTCGGCAGAATCCGGAATACGCCACTTGTACCTGCCTGCGTCCGCCGCCCAGTCAGCATGACC
>JAEEHZ010000050.1 GCA_016281115.1 Clostridiaceae bacterium
CAGGATCCCCCCTGCGTGTGCAGGGAAAAGTTTCCATATATTCTCCTTTCGGGGCGTGTTATACGATCACCCCTGCGTGTGCAGGGAAAAGTTCTGGTTTTGGTCTTGATTACTCATATTCGTATTCTCCTTCGTTTAAGAATTTTTTCAGAGCGATTAACTGCTCTTTCGTTCCCTTGACTGTGAAGCGTATGCAGAATTTCTGTTCCGGTGCTGGTGCTGCTGTTTGCTCTGTTGGAGCTTCAACGGCTGCCGGTGCTTCCGGTATAGCTGCCTTGATTGCTTCCACTCTCTGCGCTTCTGCGGCTCTTTTTTCGGCTTCTGCTTCCTGCCTTGCCTGTTCTTCCTGTACTGCCTTTGTGCGAGCTTTAACGCCTGTTATAGCGTCTGAGACGTTAAGACTTTTCTTATACTCTACCAAGATTTCAGCTTTAAGGTCCGTAAATGTTTCTATCAATGCAAGATCAGATACAATTCTGTCGATGAAGTTCTTTGCCTGCTCCTTCAAGCTTTTGAGACTTGCGGAAAGTGTAACGTTAATGCCTGCTTGTTCGTAGGTAACGAAAGCGATTTCCTTACTTGCAAGATATTCCTCGAAATAGCTCTGAACTTCGGCAGACTTCTTGTTTTTGAGTTCCTGCTCGACCTCGTCAATCTTCTGCTTCAGGTCTTTGTCTGCTGCTTTGTATGAATCCGATATACAGTCCTTGTAAACTGCTTCAAACTGTTCGTATGGAGACATCACAGCCGTCTTGACTTCTTTTCGTTTATCTTCCCAAGCTTTGAACTCTGCGTTCAGCTCTGTACGAGCTTTCTTGATCTCCTTTACGGTTTCTTCAGTGCATATCAGCTTTGTTACTGCTGATACTCTTTCAGTCACCTTTGCTTTGATCTGCGCTAACTGCTGCTCGATAACAGGCAGTTGCTTTACGACTATGATTTCATTACTCATTGATTATTCCCCCTGAGTTCATAACATTCAATGTTTCTGATGTACTTTCGGAAAGTTCCTGAGATGTGTCGGGCGACTTCTGGTGTGCCGTCTCTCCTATGTACTTTGACTTTTTTAAGCCATTCGATATTGTAGTATCGAATAAATACTCTACGCTATAGACTTTACCACTTTTGCGATAAAATAATGCGAGTATTTTCTCCACTTCCGATAGCTTAAATTCTGTGCGCCCTGTCATTTTGCTATAGTACGTATTATTGCTGATTTCCAGCAATTCCTGTACTTCGTGTTTGGATATGCCTGCACGTACCATTTCGGCACGTAAATTCTTGTAATACATTTTATCCCCCCTTTTGTGAAGCGGTAATTTTTACCACTCCTGCGTTAATATCAATATACCACTTTTTTTGTGCGTTGTAAAGTATTTCTACGCATTGTTTACATTTTATTAATAAATTGTTTACATTTGCGTCGTTGTTCGTTTAAAATCAAATTAAAGAAAAGAAATAAAAAGGAGTTAAAAAACAATGGATTTTTTAAGCAATTTAGAAAGAAAAATGAACGAGAAGAACTTGAACTTGGCGACCTGCCGACGACTGCTGCAAATAAGCGTGAAGCTATAGAGAAGGAACGAAAGATTTATTTATCTGAGATAGAGAAAAAACAGTCAATGCTTGACAAGGCTTCTGAAATGCTTGAAATCGGCGTGTATTCCGTCGAGAAGTATCTCGAAAGGGAAAGTATACTACGCAAGGATATGGACGCATTACAAGCCAATCTGGACGCTCTGAGCGATACTTCAGAACTTGATGAAATAGACAGGCTTGAAAATGCTGTGCCAATAATAGAAAAAGCCCTTGACGAATATTGGTCTTTATCGCCACAGGCTCAAAATGATATCTTGAAGTCGTTCGTTGATAAGATTATATATACAAAAACTATTGCCAATCACAAGCACCATTCTGGACGAGACGACGCAAGTGTGGAAATATTTTTAAAAATATAGTTGACTGCTCAAAAGGCACATGCTATTCTTGAATTATCAAGCGATATCATGTGCCTTCTTATTTATCCGAAGGAAATTGATGTTGCATGACTATACAAAAACAAAGCTGATATTTTATCATATTTTGGTTATTTTGTAAATAGAAATTTTAGGTAAAACGGTGTATAATAGTATTGAGTTGAAGCGAATGCGACTTCAGCCGGGAGTATGCGGTCATAGATTGAGTTACGGTCAGTTTATGGCAAACAACTTAATACTGTGACCGTTGAAAGCCTTTGTACGAATCGAGCCGTAACCTTGATTCGTGCGAGGGCTTTTTTATTACAAGGAGATTGAAAAATGAAAGTTTTAAGTTTGTTTGACGGTATAAGCTGTGGAAGGGTTGCGCTGGAACGTGCAGGAGTTGACGTAGAACAGTACGTTGCCTTTGAGATTGAAAAGAATGCAATAAAAATCAGCGAAAAAAATTATCCTGAAATAATTCATTGTGGAGATGTAACTACAGCTGATTTTACTGCTTTCAGCGACTTTGATCTGCTTATAGGTGGAAGCCCTTGTCAGTCACTGAGTATAGTTCAAAGCCAAACAAGGCAAAATCTTGACGGAAAAAGTAAACTGTTTTTTGAATTTGTGAGAGCTTTTGAAGAAATGAAGCCGAAATATTTTCTGTTTGAAAATGTCGCAAGTATGACCGAAGAATGTAAACAAGTAATATCTAATTGTTTTGGCTACGAACCTATTTTTATTGATAGTGCGGACTTTTCTGCTCAAAGTCGTCCTCGTTATTACTGGACAAATATTCCTGTTGATACGAATTATATAAAATCAAAAAAAGTATTGAAAGATATAATGCAGAAAGATGTTCCGGAAAAATATTTCTATTCGTTTCCGTTGCTTGATGTAGATATGGAGAAACAGATATGTGCTATTCTTGATACTGGATATTCATACGAAATGACAAGACGAATTCTGAATCCTGATTTCAAAAGCCATACATTAACCTGCGTAACAGGTGGTGGACATCAAAAAAAGGTTATGGATAACGGAAGGGCGAGAAAGCTCACGCCATTAGAGTATGAAAGGCTACAAACACTCCCTGATAATTATACGGCAGGAGTATCTGACACAGCACGATATACAGCTTGTGGCAACGGCTGGACGGTTGACGTTATAGCTCATATATTAAAAGGACTAAAGGAGAAATAATAATGAATCATTCATTTGATAAAGATATAGCAGTCGCATATGGACTGACTGAAGCAATTATTTTGAATCATATGCAGTTCTGGA
>JAEEHZ010000051.1 GCA_016281115.1 Clostridiaceae bacterium
CAAATACAACTTATCCGATATAATAAGTGTGCGGCTTTCCGACGGGCTTAAAAACATAGGCCCCGATGAAGTAACGGATATAATCATAGCGGGAATGGGCGGCGAGCTTATTGCAAAAATAATTTTTGACGCCCCGTGGACAAAAGACAGCACAAAAAGGCTGATTTTACAGCCGATGTCCCGTCCCGAATACTTAAGGGAATTTTTGTATAATAACGGGTATACTATACAACAGGAAAAATGTGTTATTTCCGAAAACAGGCTGTATTCCGTTATGTGCGCAGTGTATGCGGATGATCCCAAAATGCCGTCAGCGGCAGAAAAATATATGGGTAAAATACAAAAAACAGACGACGCGGGTCTGTATGATCAATATTTAAAAAGAGTCACCGATCACTTGATGCAAAAAGCACAGGGATATGAGCACTGCGGAAATTGGGAAGAATATAACAGGCTCGCAAAAATTATAAAAGAACTTGAGGTATAAAGCTATGACGACAATTCTTGATATTTACAATTACATAGACGGGTTTGCTCCGTTTGATACTTCTATGGAGTTTGACAATACGGGAATACTCATAGGTGACGGCAAAAAAGAAGTTAAAAATGTGCTGCTTGCGCTCGATATCACGGGTGAAGTGATAGAGGAAGCCGAGGATTTGGGGGCAGAGCTTATAATTACACATCATCCCGCAATATTCAACGGACTAAAGAGCATTTCCGAAAATGACCTTGTTTACAGGCTGATAAGAGCCGATATAGCTGCCATAAGCGCTCACACAAATTTAGATTTATCCCAAACCTTTGGCGTAAACACTGTTTTAGCCGAAAAGCTGGGGCTTAAAAACGCCCATTTTATAAGCGGAGAATTGCCCGTTGTAGCAGGCGAACTTAAAAAGCCGATTTTCGCAAGTGAGTTTGAAAGCCGTGTATCACACGCTTTGGATAATAAAAAGGTGCGTTCAAACGCCGTGAAAATTGATAAGATGATAAAAACGGTTGCCGTGGGCGGCGGAGCCTGCGGAGAGTACGGCGGAATAGTTGCCGATATGAATATAGACGCTTTTGTAACGGGTGAATTAAAGCACCACGAATTTTTGTACTTGACCGAAAAAAACGTTTTAGCGATAGACGCAGGACATTTTTACACGGAAAACCCCGTAATTGAGCCGCTAAAGCAAAGGCTTTGCGAAAAATTTAAAGATGTTGGATTTTATGCAAGTAAAGTTTGCTGTTCGTATTAATTTTGGTTGACTTAACATGTAAAATGCATTACAATATATCTTACAATGTAGAAGTGTGTAAGAATATGTAGTTAAAGGACGGATCACGTATGAAAAGAATTGTGTCGGTGCTGACGGTACTTTGTCTGCTTATATCGTTGTGCAGCTGCAATACGGCTAACAGTCAGGGGGATTATCCCGTAAAAATAGGCAGCGTTGTTATAAATGAAAAGCCTAACGTTACGGTGTGTATGAGCGACAGTATAGCAGATATAATAATTGCCTGCGGTTACAGCACATCAATAACAGCACGCTCCGAGGATTGCGACCAAAACGAAATTTTTCCGATCCCCACGGTAGGAACAAATGAAAACCCCGATATTGACGCAATTGTTGATCTTGAATGTGATGTTGTTCTTGCCGATGATAAATTATCTGACGAAAACAAAGACAGGCTGACATCATCGGGCATTACGGTAATTTCCTTTACACCTGCTTCTACCCGCGATGAGCTTTCTAAGCTGTACAGTAATATTTCCGCGATATTTGACGGAAATAATATGGGACGTGAATCGGGTGAAAAGAAAATAGATAATCTGTTTTCCTCCATTGACGAGCTTAACAGACAAATTCCCGAATCCCAAATAATAAACACCGCTTGTTACATTTACGGCGTAGAAGGTAACACGGTAAGGCTCGTTACAGGCGATTCATTTGCAAGCAAACTTATCGAATATACCAATACATCTAATATTGCCGCCGGTGCGGTAGGCTCGGAGATGGACGCAAATCAGTTAAAAATGCAAAACCCGAAATTTGTATTCTGCGCCCCGGGAGTTAAAGAAAAGCTTAAAGATCACGAGATATTAAGCAGACTTTACGCACTGTCGGAAAACAATGTGTTTGAGATTGACCCAACTGCAATGACGCGTCAGGGCAACACAATACTCACCACGGTTGAGTTTATGGTAATATCAATGTATCCCCAGCTTTCGGGCAATTATTCCGATACGGACGCAACCGATACCGATAACACCGATACACAAGCATCAGATACTGATTCGTCAACAGACACATCAACAGACACAGAGGAAACATCAGATACTCAAACAGACTCAGATACAGGCGATACAAGCGGCGGTGATGTAGTTTATATAGTAAACTCAGACGACGGTTTATCGCTCCGTAGCTCGCCTGAAAAGACGGATAATATCATAGGCAGCTTGCTTGATAAACAAAAGGTAACGCTCGTTGAGGATTGCGGCAACGGCTGGTTTAAAGTTAAAACCGAAGACGGAACAGAAGGCTACTGCAGCAGCGAATTTCTTATCAAAGAAAACTGATACATAGATTAAATACGCCGGCATTGTATAGACCAATGCCGGCGTGATTTTATGTTATATTTAGATTCGAAATGTATAATGACTTGTGGATGTGCGTTCTGTTTTGATAGTTTGGACAAGAAAGTTAATAACAAACAAATAATCAAATCTGCACTTGATAAATGAGACTATATGTAGTACCATTTGATTGGGGCATGGAGTAATATATGGAGTTCAGAATAAAAAAACAACCGCAAAAGTATCTTGCCACCGCTGAAACATTATAGCATATTAAATGAAATATTGCTGCGCAATATGAAATAATCCTTCGGATTATGAAATATTTTGCCGTCGGCAAAATGTGAAATAAAATTCGTTCCTTCATGTGCGAAGCACATTTCATACGCGTAGCGTATTTCATATGCCGCAGGCATATTTCACTCGTTCCGTAAGGAACGAATTCTATTGAAAAAAGCACGCCGCAGCGTGCTTTTTTCTGGTGGGAGAAGGTGGATTCGAACCACCGAAGTCACTGACAACAGATTTACAGTCTGCCCCCTTTGGCCACTCGGGAATTCTCCCAAAAATAAACTCGCAGATTTGCGAGTTATTTGGAGCTGGTGGACGGACTTGAACCCCCGACCTGCTGATTACAAATCAGCTGCTCTACCAACTGAGCTACACCAGCGCTTAACGCTCAAACAATATACCACATTAAATGTAAAATGTCAAGCTTTTTTTCTATTTTTTCTTATATTTTTGCAGTAAAAACGATGCGCCCCGGAAACACGCCGCGGCGCATCGAATAAAGCTTTCTTTTGAAAGAAACAATAACGTTATTATTCGTTTATAGCAATAACAACACCTGAACCAACAGTTCTGCCGCCTTCACGGATAGCAAAACGGAGACCTTCTTCAATAGCGATAGGTGTGATAAGCTCAACGTCCATATCTACGTTATCTCCGGGCATGCACATCTCTGTGCCTGCGGGCAATGAAATAACGCCTGTAACGTCTGTTGTTCTGAAATAGAACTGCGGTCTGTAACCGTTGAAGAAAGGTGTGGGTCTGCCGCCTTCTTCTTTGGTCAGAACGTATACTTCTG
>JAEEHZ010000052.1 GCA_016281115.1 Clostridiaceae bacterium
AAGCAAAGGCAGAAACCCTTTAATGACAAAAAACCAAATAGAAGATAAGCTTAAGAGCTATTTGGGAGCCGAAAAGATAATTTGGCTGCCCCGGGGAATATACAATGACGAAACAAACGAGCACGTAGACAATGTTTGTGCTTTCATAGCCCCCGGCGAGGTCGTTTTGGCATGGACAGACGACAAAGATGACCCCCAGTATGAGCTTTCTCAAATGTGTCTGCAAGCGCTTGAAAGCGCAACTGACGCTATGGGCAGAAAAATAAATATCCACAAGCTGCCTATCCCCGAAAACCCCGTTTGCATAAACGAATATGAACTAAGCGGACTCGTTTTTGAAGACGGAGAAGACACGAGAGAAATAGGAGAACGCCTGGCGGCTTCTTATGTAAACTTTTATTTTGCAAACGATATAATACTATTTCCGCAATTCGGCGGAAATAATGAGAAAAGCGACAAACGCGCGCTTAACATAATCTCAGATCTTTGCAAAAACAGAAAAGCAGTTCCCGTACCTGCCCGAAGCCTTATTGTGGGCGGCGGAAACATACACTGCGTTACACAACAAATCATTTGTTAAAGGAGCGCTTGATATAAAATGGACAACAAAACAGTAAAAGCAGCGGCAATACAAATGCACTGCACAAAGAACATAAACGAAAACATATCGCTTGCGGAAAAGCTTGTGAGAAGAGCAGCCCAAAACGGCGCGCAAATTATTTTGTTGCCCGAGCTTTTTGAAAGGCAGTATTTTTGTCAGGAAAGGCAATATGAATACTATTCATTTGCAAAGCCCACCGAAGAAAACGACGCCGTAAAGCACTTTATAAATATAGCAAAAGAGCTTGATGTCGTTTTGCCGATAAGCTTTTATGAGCGTGACGGAAACAGACTTTTTAATTCTGTGTGCGTAATAGACGCCGACGGTTCAAATTTAGGTGTATACCGCAAAACTCATATTCCCGACGATCATTATTATCAGGAAAAGTTCTATTTTACACCGGGAGATACGGGCTTTAAGATATTCGACACTAAATTTGCAAAAATAGGCGTGGGTATCTGCTGGGACCAATGGTTTCCGGAAACGGCAAGAGCGCTTACCTTAAACGGCGCACAGCTTTTGCTCTACCCCACCGCGATCGGCAGCGAGCCTATCCTCGAATGTGACAGCATGGAGCATTGGAGAAGATGTATGCAGGGTCACAGCGCTGCAAATATAATCCCGGTTATTGCCGCCAACCGTGTAGGCAAAGAAGATGTTGCCCCCTGCGGTGAAAACGGAGGTCAAAAATCTTCTCTTGTATTTTACGGCTCATCATTTATCACCGACGAAACAGGCGATATCTCAGCCTGTGCCGGCAGAGAAAACGACGAAATAATAACCGCCGACTTTGACTTAAATAAAATAGACGAAAAAAGATTGTCTTGGGGGATCTTCAGAGACAGAAGGCCGGACCGTTATACGACGATCTGCAAAAAATAAGAAATTTTAGGGGCGTATGATTATGAAAAACAAGATCATTGCATTAATAGTTTCCGCTGTTATATTAATATCCTCCGTGCCGTGTCTTTCTTTATCGGCAGCAGCCGAAGGTACATGCACTATAAATGTATCCACATCGGCTCACGGTACCGCAAACCCTATCGGGGTAAGCAATGTAAACGCAGGAGAAAGATTTTTGCTTTCTCTTATCCCCGACGAAGGCTATATGACAGAAAGCTTTTCTCTTAAGAAGCATATACCTTCTCCGAACGGCGGCTATACTTACGAAACCACCGTATATGACGAACAGCGTCTCGGCACTGCTCTTGCCGCGGTCTATTCGCTTACTTTATACGCAGACTACGATATTTTTGTAAATTTTGTTCCGATAACATCTGAAATGAAAACCGTCACTGTATCTAACGAAGGTGAAGGATACCTTGAAGAAGATGAAATAACATATCAAATACGCGAGGGCGGATATGTGCGTGATATAGACTGTGAATGTGCAGTAGGTTTTAACGTTTCAGCCATATATATAAATGACCGTGTTGTTTACAGCATAAACTCTCCCAATTTATTCAACAGCATAAAATGGTCGGAAGATGAAAGCAGCTTCAGCTTTACCGAAGAATACGGCAAAGTTTCCGACGACATGGAAATAGTTGTCACGTACACCAAAAGCACAGCTATGAATTTCATAGTATCTTACGATACAACCGCGGGGGGAGTATGCGGTTTTGAAACGCCTACTGTTGTTTCATACAGCACCGGCACAGGCGATTACGACAGCTCTGTTATTACTGCGGGAAGCCCTGTGAAAATAAACGTAACAGCAGAACCGGAATATGAGATAGACAGTCTTAAGATAAACGGTTCCGACATCGACTCCGTAACGGGAAAAACAGAGTTTAATTACGATATAGAAACCCTTACAAAAGATGTATTTGTTGTTGCTTCCTTTAAAAAGAAGAATATAAAGATCAACGTAACCGCTTCGGGATACGGAAGATTAAATGTAGAAACCGGCGCTCACGAGGTGCAAAGCGGAGACGATTTTGAGATTATTTTTATTCCCGATGAAGGATATGCAATAGAGCGCGTATTGATAGACGGCAAATCGGACGACGCCGCAAGAGCATTCGGCAGCTACAAATTTGAAGATATAACCGAAAGTCACACTATTGCGGTTTATTTTTCAAGCGCAAAGGTAACGCAGTATACCGTTGCTGTTTCCAGCGGCGGTAACGGCACTGTTTTGCCGTACGGAAAGCTTACTTTAACAAGCGGCGGCTATGTTACGTTTTCTGTTGTTCCCGACGAGGGATATATTTTGAGCGCCGTAAGCGTAAACGACACAAACATTGAAAACCCCTACGGAAACACTTATTTCCTGAAAAATGTTTCGCGCAATACAAGAATTTATTTTGAATTTGAGCCTGTACCGACGCACGGTACGGCAACCGGTGACAGTGACACAAATCCCAAATCTCACAAATACGGCGACCCCGATCTAAACGGCTCTGTTGATATGAACGATGTTGTATTACTCCAAAAATATATTGCAAAGCTTGTTTCTCTTGAAGGCGAAGGTTTGATATGCGGTGATGTAGACGCAAGCGGAAATATAGAAATGACCGACGTTGTATATATTCAAAAATATGTTGCAAAGCTTATAAATGAATTTCCCGCGGACGGCAGCACCGTGGTTTTGAGCGACAGTGATGTTGTAATTGCCGCGGACGAGCTGACCGATGACGAAAATACACTTAACTCAAACGATATGCGCGATCTGATAAAGCACAGAATTTCACTTATAGAAAAAGATTGGTATGATCTTTACGAAGATGAATCGGAGTACAGCGAGTACAGTTATGCGTCCTTTATGGCGGCATATAAAAACGCCGTTTTCGCAACCACCGATATTTACGCGAGCTTTGAAGATTTGAGAAAAACCTATGAAAATTTGGGTAACGCCGTATTCAACCTTGAATATGACGCAGAAAATGAGTGGGATCTGGACACAGTTATAAGTATGCTCGATATAGACGTAGGTTCCTTCGGAAAAGAAAAAAACAATGACGGAAGATACACCACCGAATCATGGAATCTGTATATATCCGAGCTTGATAACGCAAAAACAATTCTTGAAAATCCGTACACTTACAGCTGTCAGGCAATCAGCGACGCAAATTCCCATTTTATGTACGCTTATACCACACTCAGATATGAAATTCTTAACATAGGAAAAGAAAATGCTTACGAATTGCTTGAAAAAGCGCTTAATAAGTATGAATATCTTACAAATGCAAACTCAGATGTACCTAAAAAGTTTTATAATATTTTTAAAAACAGCTATAATGCCTGCAAAACGGCTTACGAAAATTATTCCGATTATACCCTTGAACAAATAGACAGTTTGTATGACACTTTGCTTGAAAATGCCATAAGTCTCATGGCAATTCTCAATTAAATTTACAAATTGACTTTATGAGCAAACAAATACAATAAAAGGATCAAATTTTATTATGCAGTTTATCACAAACTCACCCGAAGAAACAGAACAGCTCGGATACAGAATAGGCAAATCGCTCGATAAAAACAAAACCATCGCTCTGTATGGGGGCTTGGGTATGGGAAAAACCGCCCTTACAAGAGGTATTGTAAAAGGGCTTGATTCCCACGACGATGTTTCAAGCCCCACCTTTGCACTGGTTAACGAATACAAGGGCAGGCTTAATATATATCACTTCGATATGTACAGGGTAAATACCTGGGATGACCTTTATTCTACGGGCTTTTTTGATTATATCGACAATGGAGTTCTTATAATTGAATGGAGCGAAAACATTGAAAACGCTTTGCCGCCCGATGCGATAAAGATCTGCATAACACGTATAAGCGACAACAAAAGAGCTTTTAAAGCAGAAGGAGATTTACAGCTTTGAAAATATTAGCGCTTGACTCGTCGGCTGTTTCGGCGAGCGCGGCAATTTGTGATGACAACAAGATTTTAGGCGAGTTTTATACAAACACGGGCTTCACACACAGTCAAACCCTTATGCCGATGGTGGAAAGCCTGTTAAATACAACTCAAACAAAGCTTGCGGACATAGACTTGTTTGCCGTGTGTAAGGGACCCGGCTCTTTTACGGGGCTTAGGATAGGTATTTCGTGCATTAAAGGTATGGCAATGGCGCTTGATAAGCCCTGTGTGGGAATATCAACGCTTGAGTGTATCGCACAGGGCGGAATCAACTCCAAAGGCATTATTTGCTGTGTTATGGACGCAAGATGCAACCAGGTCTACAATGCCCTGTTTAAATCTGACGGAAAAACACTAAAGCGCATGTGTGATGACAGAGCAATAGCTCTGAGTGATCTGCAAAAAGAGCTTAATGCTTTTACAGATACGGTTTATCTGTTCGGAGACGGTGCTTATGTTGCACATAGCTTCTTCGGTAATGATAAGTATGTGATCCCGTCACCTGTTAATATGTATCAAAGGGCGTCTTCTCTTGCGTTGTGCGCGCAAAATGCGTATAACAACGGGTCATACATAAACGCATCACAACTTGTACCGAATTATTTAAGACTGCCGCAGGCGGAAAGAGAATTAAACAATAAAAAACAATTAATAAAATAGATCAAGGGAGGTCTTTATTATGATAGCGATAGCAAGCGACCACGCAGGTTTTGAGCTTAAAGAAGCAATTAAAAAGCATTTGGACGAGAGAAACACCGAATATAAAGATTTCGGCACTTACAGCGAAGAATCGGTAGATTATCCCGTATTTGCCTATAAAGCGGCAACCGCTGTAACAAAAGGCGAATGTGAAAAGGCAATTTTGTGCTGTGGCACGGGTATAGGCATAGGAATGGCGGCAAACAAAATAAAAGGGATACGCGCGGCAATGTGCAGCGACGAATTTTCCGCGGAAATGACAAGACGCCATAACGACGCCAACGTAATATGCTTCGGCGGCAGAGTTATAACAGCAGAAAAAGCGATAAAGCTTACCGATATTTTTCTTGACACCGAATTTGAGGGCGGAAAGCATTTAAGACGTGTTAATATGATAACAGATATAGAAAACGGAAAGAACATAATCGAATAATTTGCGAAAGGATGATAAAAATGTCAGGTAGAGTTGTAGTGTTTGACCATCCGCTTATACAACATAAATTAAGCCTTATGCGTGACAAAAACACAGGCAGCAAGGTCTTCAGAGAGCTTGTAAGTGAAGTGGCAATGCTTATGTGTTATGAGGCGACCAGAGATTTACCCACCGAGGAGATAGAAATAGAAACACCCATGGGTCTTGCAAAGGCAAAAACCATTGCAGGCAGAAAGCTTGCGTTTGTGCCGATTTTAAGAGCAGGTATGGGTATGCTCGACGGTATGCTGAGTTTAGTGCCTGCCGCAAAGGTAGGTCATATCGGTTTATACAGAGACGAAAAAACATTACAGCCCGTTGAATATTACAATAAACTGCCTTCCGATATAAACGAGCGTGATGTAATAGTTCTTGACCCAATGCTTGCAACGGGCGGCTCTGCCGTAGACGCAATTACAATAATCAAACGAAGCCATCCGCGTAGCATAAAATTCCTATGTATTATTGCTGCACCAGAAGGAATAGGAGCTTTAACAAAGGCTCACCCGGATGTGGATCTGTTCTGTGCGGCAAAAGATGAAAGACTTAACGAAAACGGATATATCGTACCGGGACTCGGCGACTGCGGAGACCGTATTTTCGGAACAAAGTGATATACTAATGTGCATACAAAAAAGCCCGGACCTAAAGCTTGATTGCCAAAGGTCCGGGCTGATTTTTTATATTTTCTTAAATCACGGAGATTGCGCACTCGTATCGTCCGAGGCGGCAGTGTCTGTATAAGGAGAGTCGGTCGATGACTCGGTTGTGCTTTCGTAGTCGGAAGAGTATACGTAAGAATAATCCGATGAATATACGGAAGACTCACCAAAGCTTATTATACTTGAATTGCTTTCGAGATTTTGTATCGGATTTGATGATACCTGTGATGGAATATACGACATTATTTCACTCGATACCATAGATGACGACTCTGCCGATGAAGCTTTACTTGAAGATTTACTCGAAGATTTTGAACTTGATTTCTTTGAGGAATTATCATCGTCATCGTTTCTTGAAGATGTGCCGTAATTATAATTTGAAGATTTAAGTGACTCTGTTCTTACAGCCTTG
>JAEEHZ010000053.1 GCA_016281115.1 Clostridiaceae bacterium
CTCGGCTTATATTGCCGAGTTTTTAGAGAATAACACACGCATAACAATGTTTTCCACAGTCGGCATAAGCGAGCGTCCCGATACCGTCTGCGGAAAGATCGGCGAGGGGAGGGTGGCTATCCTTATAGACGGCACACCCAGTGTCCTTATCGCTCCTTATCTGTTTTGCGAAAGCTTTCAAACGATGGATGACTACTGTGAACGCCCGTTTTATGCAACTTTTTCGCGTTGGCTTAAATATCTGGCTTTCTTTATCGCCGTTTTTACACCCGGGCTTTATGTGAGCGCAGTTATTTTTAACCCCGAGATATTTCCCGAGCAAATGCTCACAAAAATAGCTTTATCCGTTGCAGACACGCCTTTTCCAATTGTTTGGGAGGTGCTTATTATTCATTTCATTTATGAAATAATGAGAGAAGCAGGACTGAGACTGCCGAGATCACTCGGTCACGCGGTAAGTATAGTGGGCGGCCTTGTAATAGGCGATGCCGCTGTAAGCGCAGGGCTTATCGGAGCGCCGACACTTATGGTTGTTGCTCTTACCGCCATATCTTCGTATGTTATACCGGATATTTACGGTCCCGTTGCAATACTCAGACTTATTTTGATAATTGTTGCCGGTTTCTCGGGACTTTGGGGAGTCGTGACAGGCGGTGCGCTCATTGTGATAAGCATATGCTCACTTAAGAGCTACGGTGTTCCGTTTACGGCACCTTTTGCTCCGTTTATGAAATGGGGCATGAGAGATTCGTTTATGCGTGAAAACATCAAAAAACTTTCTCAACGACGTTATCTTGTAAATAATACGAAAGGCTTTGAAGATAATGCTAAAAACTGGCGAAAGATATAGCATAAGCCCGATGCGGTTGTGTTGCACGCTGTTTTTGATAAGACTGCTTTCCGTGATCTCAATATCTTATTTTACCGGTTACAAAAGCATACAAAACGGTATTTTGCATATAGCTTTGGAGCTTGCAGTGTATGTTGCAGCGGCGATACCCGTATTTCGGAATAAGAATAAGAGAATGCCAAAAACGCTGATTTTTATATATTCTTTCTTTGTGTTTCTGTGTATATTACGGGTGCTGATTGTTTTCGGCGAGCTTTATAACACATGCTCCGAAAACGGACCCGAATACTTTATAATGATGTCGGCGCTTACACTTTGCGCAATTGGGGCTTCCGTAAAGGGACTTGAGGGAATAACAAGAGCTTCGCTTTTGTTTGCGGTTTTTTGCTGTGTTTCTTTTATCTTTATAATCAGAGGAATGATAACCGAAAGCAGAATACTCAATATTTCGCCCGAAATCTATGAGTGGAGAAATATAATGCTTAGTTTTATTCCCGCAATAGGTAATATGCTTGCATTAATAGCTTTGCCGGGACTTATTTCTCATTGCCCTAAGGCAAAGTATAAGGGTTATGTAATAACAAATGTATTGACATTTTTATTTGAGGGAGCAATTTTAACTATTGTTGCTTCTGCATTGGGAAGATTATGCGAAGAACTGGAATTTCCCGTGTTTTACGCCTCAATAGTTGCAAACGTGGGTATAGTAAAAAGGATGGATTTTGTGCTTATATGTGTGTTTATACTATGTGTGTTCACATTTTTGTCGCTTCTGATAAGCATTACGGGTGATTCCATATCGTATATATTTAATTTTGAAAGGAGAGGCTTTGTCTGTGTCGTTTGCGGAATAGCGGCTATGATAATTTGTATGTTCATTTCTTATAATGAGGTTTTGACGGAAGTGTTTATGAATAAGTATTTCTGGATAGCGATAATATTTATTTCTGCAGTTGTTTTGCCGATATTTAAGATCAAAAGAAGCAATGCGCTTAAAATGATTTCTTTTGCTTTGGCAGTTTCAATTACCTGCTTTAGCTTGAACGGATGTGCTTATATCAACGAGCTTGATGAGCGTCTTATCATAAAAGGTATTGCGGTAGATAAAAACAAAGGCGAGTATGATCTTTGCTTTATCATCCTCAATACCGATACCACAGAGGGTACTGACATTACACAAATAGTGAAGGCTTCGGGGATAACCGTCACCGCTGCAGTTGAAGCAACAGCGAAAAAAAGCGGAAAATATCCTTACATGGGTAAAAACCTATTTGTGCTTTTCGGCGAAAGCTGTACCGAGCAGGATATCAAATCATCAATCCATTCGTTTGCTCACGATTTTGACAGCAGGTCTAATTTTAATATTTTTTACGCAGACGGAAATGCATCTGACATGTTGAAAGAAGATAATCAAATAGTAAATCCGCAAAAATTCAAAATGCTTGCCGACGCGGCCCTTTATGCCGACGGGCTGAACAAAAGCGTAGTTGACGTTTATTGTGACAGTATGTATGAAAACGCGGATATTGTTGTTCCGCTGATAGATTTTAAAGACGGAGGCGTTACCCTGAACGGAGCTATGGGATTTTCCGATGACGGGAAAAAAGTAAGGCTTACAAATGATGACGTAGTGGGCATAAGGGCGATAACAGGTGATGTGTCGAGAATGGTGATTGCCTTAGGCAGTAAATTGCACGAAATAAAAAAAGTAAAAACAGAAATGTCGTTTATCCCGGAGTCTTTACAAAAGCAAAAAGTAATAATAAATGTTAAACTTCGATCAGATACAGACAGTGATATATACGAATATGTATCGGAGTGCTGCAAAAGCGTTGTTAAGAAATGCAAAGATTATAAATGTGACTGCATATCTCTTAAGCGATATATGTTTTTATACTACAACGAACTTTACAACAGCATCAAAAACGTAAGCTTGTGGCTTAGAGAAGCCGATTTTGAAATTTATATATTTCGCAATTGATAAGGCTTCATGATAAAATCCAAAAAACGCCGAAATTCTCAATTATTGCTTGTAAAGTTGCTTTCGTTGTGGTATAATTAACAAGAGTTTATATACTGAGAGAGGGTGGGCTAATTTGGTTATTTTGGGCATTGATCCCGGTTATGCCATAATAGGTTACGGCGCAATAAACGCCAACGGATTCAGCCATTCTCCAATAGGCTACGGCGCCGTTACCACCGTGGCAGGCATCCCTTTTAACAGAAGGCTTGAAATAATTTTTGAGGAAATGAATGCCATAATCGCTCAGTATAAGCCGGATGCAGTATCAATTGAAAAACTGTATTTCAACAGCAACCAAAAAACCGCAATTTATGTAGCACAGGCGCGCGGAGTTATACTTTTGAGCGCACAGCTTGCAGGCGTTGATGTGTTTGAATATACACCTCTTCAGGTCAAAAGCGCGGTAACAGGGTACGGTCAGGCAACAAAAACCCAGGTTATGAGAATGACCCAAAGGCTTCTCGGACTAAAGGAAATACCAAAGCCCGACGACACCGCCGACGCACTTGCAATAGCGATCTGCCACTCTCACTCACGCGGCAGCGCCCTACAAAAGATGATAATAAACAGAGGAAACAAGAGATGATATACAGCTTACACGGAAAACTGATACATAAAGAACAAGGCACCGCCGTTGTAGAATGCGCCGGTGTGGGATATATGTGCCTTATTACGTTTAATACCTTAAAGGCTTTGCCCGAAATTGGAAAAGACGCATTTTTGTATACATATATGACAGTCAGAGAAGACGCCGTTAATCTGATAGGCTTTGCCGAAAAAAGCGAGCTCGACTCCTTTAAGATGCTCACCTCAATTAATGGTGTGGGCGCGAAGGTCGCACTTGCGATACTAAGCAGTCTTTTGCCTGAGGAAATAGCAGCCGCAGTTTTGAGCGGAGATGTAGGTCTTATCACAAAAGCGCCCGGCGTGGGTAAAAAACTTGCGCAGAGGATAATATTGGAGCTTAACGACAAAATAGCGAGTTATTCGGTATCAAATACTGCAAGCGGCACATCAACCGTTGCGTCAATCTCAAACGAAAACGTGCAAAACGCGATAGACGCGCTGACGGTGCTCGGATATTCACCTGCTAATGTTTTGCCGATAATATCAAAGCTTGATATTACACTGCCGACTGAACAACTTATAGCCCTTACGCTTAAAGAGCTCGGAAAAAGCAGATAAACATAAACAAATATATGAAAGGATAAAACCCGTAGAAAAATAGTTTCGCGCGGGTTTATCGGTTGCTTTTAGTTATGGAATATGATTTTGAAAACAGGATAACCGACCCGGAAATTACTGCCGATGAAATGCTTGAAAGTGAAAATCCCCTGCGCCCGAAAACACTTGACGAGTATATAGGTCAGGAGAAAGCAAAGGAGAATCTGTCGGTATTCATAAAAGCGGCACGCTTAAGGCAAGAACCCCTTGACCACGTGCTTTTGTACGGACCTCCCGGCTTGGGAAAAACCACTTTGGCAGGTATTATCGCAAATGAGCTCGGTGTTAATTTCAGAATAACTTCGGGTCCCGCAATTGAAAAGCCCGGCGACCTTGCGGCGCTGCTCACCAATTTGTCTGAAGGGGATGTTTTGTTTATTGATGAAATCCACCGTCTTTCCCGCAGTGTTGAGGAGATACTTTACCCTTCAATGGAGGATTTTGCGATAGATATTATGACAGGCAAGGGTCAGATGGCTGCTTCATATCATTTGCCGTTGCAAAAGTTTACTCTTGTAGGCGCTACCACAAGGGCGGGTCAGCTCACAGCGCCCTTAAGAGACAGATTTGGCGTTGTACTAAGGCTTGAAATGTATTCGCCCGAGGAGCTTTCGCAAATAATCAAGAGAAGCGCAGGCATTTTGGGTATAACCATAGACGAAGAAAGCGCGCTGATAATAGCCTCGCGCTCACGCGGCACTCCGAGAATCGCAAACAGAATGTTAAAGCGTGTACGTGACTTTGCCGAGGTGATAAACCACGGTAAAATAAACGCTCAAACAGCAGAAATAGCACTTTCACGGCTTGAGGTAGACGAGCTTGGGCTTGACAATAACGACAGGCGTATGCTTGAGGCGATAGTCAAGTTTTACGGGGGCGGACCTGTGGGCGTTGAAACTCTCGCCGCTGCAATAGGCGAAGAAGCAATAACGATAGAAGATGTTTATGAGCCCTATTTGATGCAGATAGGATTTTTAAACAGAACTCCGCGAGGACGCTGTATTACAAAGGCAGCGTGCGATCATCTAAAGCTTGAATATCCCGAAAATTGATTTAATATGATTTTATATTTATGATGGGGGAAATATTATGGGAAGATTATTCGGAACCGACGGCGCAAGAGGTGTTGCAAACAGCGAGCTTACGTGTATTCTTGCAATGAACATCGGTAAGGCGGCAGCAATGGTACTGACGACAGATGATGATAAGCATCCGTTATTTTTGATTGGAAAAGATACACGTTTGTCATCTGATATGCTTGAGGGCGCGCTTATAGCAGGTTTGACTTCAATAGGCGCAAATGTTATGTCGATAGGCGTTGTGCCAACGCCTGCGGTTGCATATCTTGTCAGAAAATATAAAGCCTCGGCGGGAATAATGATATCGGCATCTCACAACAGTTATGAATTTAACGGAATTAAAATATTCAGCTCGGACGGATATAAGTTGCCCGATGAGCTTGAAGAAGAAATAGAAGGCATAGTTCTCGATAATGTTATACCTTATCCTACGGTAGTTGATAACGGCATAGGCAGGGTAGAGCGCAATGAGAAAGCGGTTAACGATTACATAGACCATATTGTTGATTCTGTTTCATACAGGCTTGACGGACTTAAAGTAGCGCTTGATTGCTCAAACGGTTCTTCATCGCTTACAGCGGAAAAGCTTTTCAGCGCATTGGGTGCAAAATGCCATATGCTGTATAATAACCCCGACGGGCTGAATATCAACCGCGATTGCGGCTCAACGCATATGGAGAATCTTATAGAATTTGTCAAAAATAACGATATGGACGCAGGTCTTGCCTTTGACGGCGACGCTGACAGATGCCTTGCAGTTGACGAAAACGGCAATATTATTGACGGGGACTTCATTATGGCGATACTCGCAGAGGATATGAAGCAGCGCGGCAAGCTGAAGAAGAATACTGTTGTAGGTACTGTTATGACCAATATGGGCTTTAACAAATTCTGCGATGAAAACGATATTAAATTCGTATCCACAAAAGTAGGCGACAGATATGTGCTTGAGGATATGCTCAGAGAGGGCTACAACCTCGGCGGAGAGCAGAGCGGACATATAATTTTTCTTGACTACGGTACAACAGGCGACGGTCAGTTAACGGGCGCCCAGCTTTTGAGCCTTCTTAACAGACGCAAAGAAAAACTTTCGCATCTCTCTAAATTAATGAAAAAGTATCCTCAGGTGCTTGTAAATGTGAAGGTAAGCGCAGAAGGAAAGCTTAAATATTATACAGACCACGAGATAAGAGACGAGATAGAAAACGTGAAAGCCTTGCTTGAGGGTAGAGGCAGAGTTCTTGTGAGAGTATCGGGAACGGAGCCTTTGGTCAGAGTTATGCTTGAGGGTGAAGATATAGACGAGATAACGGCTCACGCAAACTATCTTGCCGATATCGTTAAAAAACGACTTTCTTAATGTTGTTGAAGGGAATAACATATGCGTACATCTTACTGGAAAGAATATGAGCTTATCGACACATCGTGCGGCGAGCGACTGGAGCGATGGGGAAATATAATACTTATAAGACCTGACCCGCAAATAATTTGGGATACACCTAAAAAGAATATTCTTTGGAATAAAGCCCACGCGAGATATGTTCGCTCAGGCACGGGCGGCGGCTCCTGGACCGTATACAAAAAAGTGCCTGATGTTTGGAATGTCGCCTACAAGGATATGATAACATTCGGTGTGCGTCCGATGGGCTTTAAGCACACGGGAATTTTTCCCGAACAGGCTGTAAACTGGGAATTCGCGTACAATAAAATAATAAACGCGGGCAGGCCTATAAAGGTGCTTAATATGTTTGCTTACACGGGCGGTGCCACCCTTGCGTGTGCAAAGGCCGGCGCAAACGTGTGTCACGTTGACGCTTCAAAAGGTATGGTACAGTGGGCGAGAGACAACGCAAAGCTTTCGGGCCTTGAAGGCGCTCCGGTAAGATGGATAGTGGACGACTGCGTTAAATTTATTAAACGTGAAATACGCAGAGAAAACAAATATGACGCAATCATTTTAGATCCGCCAAGCTACGGCAGAGGACCCTCCGGAGAAATATGGAAGCTTGAA
Organism: Clostridiaceae bacterium; assembly: GCA_016281115.1. Lineage (GTDB taxonomy): Bacteria > Bacillota > Clostridia > Oscillospirales > Acutalibacteraceae > JAEEHZ01. Next base: position 7,188 of record JAEEHZ010000053.1, read on the forward strand.
GAACAGCTTTTTGAGCTTATTGATTTGTGTTCTCAGGTGCTTAGTGATAAGCCGCTGTTTGTTATCTTAAATTCATATACAACAGGTTTGTCACCGTCGGTAATGTCATATTTGCTTTCTGCGGTGCTTAAAAGCAAATTCGGCGGCAATGTTACTGCCGACGAAATAGGTTTGCCGGTTACTGACACGGGACTTGTTTTGCCCTGCGGTTCAACCGCAATTTTTGAAGGCGAGAATCAATAATATATATGGAAATTATCCGTATATACTGAAAGGCGAGAAATGGATAATTTTATAGAAGTAAAAAACGTAACATTCGGCTATAAAGATTATGATAACAACAATATTCTCAACGAAACGTGTGTTATAAACAATATATCGTTTAATGTAAAAAAAGGCGAATTTTTGGCGCTTTTAGGGCATAACGGCTCGGGAAAATCCACGCTTGCCAAAATGTTTAACGGTATGATAACCCCCGATAAGGGCGAAATACTCATAGAGGGAATACGCTCTGACGATGACGACAGAAAATATGAGATACGCAGTAAAGTGGGTCTTGTGTTTCAGAATCCCGATAATCAGATAGTTGCCAGCATTGTTGAAGAGGACGTGGCTTTCGGTCCCGAGAACTTGGGTGTACCCCCAAAGGAAATAAGAGAGCGTGTGGACGAAGCCCTGAAAGCTGTTGATATGTACGAATACCGTAATTTTGCGCCGCACAAGTTATCGGGCGGTCAAAAACAGAGAACGGCTATAGCAGGGATAATTGCCATGCAGCCCGACTGCATTGTGCTTGATGAGCCTACCGCAATGCTTGACCCAAAAGGGCGTGCAGAGGTAATGGCTACCATTAAAAAACTAAACAAAGAGAAAAACATAACCGTGATACTTATCACACACTATATGGACGAAGCGGCTGCAGCCGACAGAGTGATCGTAATAGATAACGGAGATCTGCTTATTGACGATACACCAAAGAAGGTGTTTTCTCACGTAAAATTGCTGAAAGAACACGGATTGGATGTGCCTCAGTCGGCGGAGATCGCATATATGCTCAAAGGCGGAAAAGAAAATTCCGAATTACCCATAAACAGACACAGATGTGTTGAGTATATCGTAGATCTTTTAAATAAAAACTAACGGAATGATAAAATGAGTTTACTTGAGGTAAAAAACTTAACTTATTCTTACGGCGTAGGAACACCTTTTGAAAAAAAGGCGCTTGACAACGTAAGTGTGAACATAAACGCAGGGGAATTTATAGGCGTTATAGGCCATACGGGGTCGGGAAAATCTACCCTTATGCAAATGCTCAACGGGCTTTTAAAGCCCGAGAGCGGCCAGGTTTTTCTAAACGGAAACGATATAAACGCCCCGAAAAACAATATAAGAAATATCCGCTTTAAGGTGGGACTTGTTTTTCAGTACCCGGAGCATCAGCTTTTTGATGACACGGTACGAAAGGACATATCGTTCGGTCCGCGAAATATGGGGCTTTCGGAAGAAGAGATTGCTGAAAGAGTTATTTCCGCAGCGGAATTTGTCGGATTGAAAAACGAACTGCTCGATAAATCTCCGTTTGAGCTTTCGGGCGGAGAAAAAAGACGCGCCGCGATTGCAGGCGTTATATCAATGGAACCTGATATAATCATATTTGACGAACCAACCGCAGGTCTTGACCCGAACGGAAGAAATTATTTGCTGGAAAGAATCAATGATTACCACAAAACCAAAGGCAAAACAGTGATTCTTGTTTCTCACAGTATGGAGGATATAGCAAAATACGCCGAAAAGGTCCTTGTTCTTAACAAAGGGCGTATAGAGATGTTTGACGAAACAAAAAAAGTGTTTTCTCATGTTGAAAAGCTCGACAGCATGGGACTCAGGGTACCCCAGATAACATATATTATGAACAAGCTCAAAGAGTACGGATATGATGTTTCAGGCGGTGTTCTTACCGTTGAAGAGGCATATGATGAATTAAAAAGGCTTTTGTGCAGAAAGAGAGGCGAAAAATGTTAAGCGATATTACCATAGGGCAGTTTTTCCCGGGAAATTCGATAATACACAGGCTTGACCCCAGAATAAAGCTTGTGCTGTTGCTTTCGTTTATTGTATTTATTTTTATTACGGGTAATTATTTTTCGCTTTCATTTATCTTTATCTTTGTGCTGAGCGTTGTAATGATGTCGGGCGTTGCTTTTAAAATGTACTTAAAAAGCCTAAAGGCTATTGTTTATATAGTTTTGTTTACATCGGTTATAAACCTGTTATACGGAAAAGGAGAGCCAATCGCTCAGCTCGGTGTTTTAAAGGTTACCGTCTCGGGTATAAATAACGCGGTTTTTGTCTTTATCAGAATAGTATCACTTATACTTATAAGCTCTGTTCTTACTTATACAACTTCACCCACACAGCTTACAGACGGTATGGAACGTCTTATGTCGCCGCTTAAGGTGTTTAAAATACAAGTCCACGAGATAGCAATGATGATGACGATAGCCTTAAGGTTTATTCCTACATTGCTTGACGAAACAGAGAAAATTATGAACGCCCAAAAGGCGCGAGGAGCATCAATGGACAGCGGAAACGTGATACAGCGTATAAAAGCATTTATTCCTGTTCTTGTGCCGCTGCTTGTGTCGTCTTTCAGGCGCGCATATGAACTGGCAACGGCAATGGAATGCAGATGTTACCACGGCGGTGAGGGCAGAACACGTATGAAAAGCCTTCACTTGAGAAGGGCGGACTATATTTCGGCGGTAGTGTGCGTTATAGCGTTTTGCGGCGTGGTTGCACTTAATATTATTTTACCTGCGGCGGAGAGATAATGAATTATTTACTAAAAATCACTTATGACGGGAAGAACTATCACGGCTGGCAAATTCAGGAGAACGCCCTGACCGTGCAGGAGGTTTTCCAAAAAGCTTTAAATAAAATACTTAATGCCGAATACGAAATAAAAGGCTGCAGCAGGACCGATTCGGGCGTTCACGCAAACGAATATTACGTTAACGTAAAAACAGAAAGAAATATTCCACCGCACAGACTTAAGGCGGCTTTAAACGGTAATTTGCCAAGCGACGTGGCAATTCTTGACTCACGGACCGTAGACGAAGAATTCCACGCACGCTATAACTGTATAGGTAAACAATACATATATAAAATATGGAACAGTGAAGTAAAAAACCCGTTTTTAGACGGCTATGCGTTGCATTACAGGTGGCATATAGACGAAGATCTGCTTGATAAGGCAGCAAAACACTTTGAAGGAAAACACGATTTTACGTCTTTTTGCACTCTTGATCAGCGCAAACAGGAAAATATGACGCGAACAGTTTATTCTGCCGGCGTTACACGTAACGGCGATATGATAATTTTCAAAATTGAAGCTGACGGTTTTTTATATAACATGGTACGTATAATGACGGGAACACTGCTAAGGGTTGCGCAAGGCAAGTTTGCGCCTGATGATATACCCGGTATAATTTCTGCAAGATCACGTAAAAAAGCAGGACCCACCGCACCTGCGTGCGGGTTGTATTTAAATAAAGTAAGTTACAAAAAGGAGGATTTATGTGAGCCCGAATAACACAAACAACACATTTGATAAATCAAACGGTAATGTAAAATTCACCGATAATTCTCCAAAGAAAATAACAAGGAAGAGAGTTCTTATTACCTGCGGAATAATAGCGTTTGCGCTTTTCATATTGTTCTTTGTGCGCTCCTGTGGTGACGGTCAAAGCCTGGCAAGCAAATTTAAGCTTGACGTGCTGAAGATCAACACCGGCTCGGGTTTTCCCGAAGATATTGTCGGCAACACCGTTGCAAAAAATAATTCTGCTTATTTTGACGGCTGTTACGCATACATAAGCGACACATCTTTTACAGTCCTTAATACCACTGCCGGTGAAGAGGTATCTTTGCAGCACAGCTATGCGTCACCTGCTTTTAAATGCTCATCCGGCAAAGCCATAACGTACGATATCGGCGGATATGATTACTCTGTTGTTACGATCAACGGAGATTCATTGAATAGAAAATGTGAGAATAAAATTTATTGTGCAGATATATCTTCAAGCGGAGTGTTCGGTGTAGTTACCTCAACCTCCGGTTATATGTCGGAAGCAAGCTTTTATAATTCCGACGGTCAGTTTATTTATTCTTACAAGATGTCTGAATATTATATTTCGGCGCTGTCGATAGATCCGTCCGGCAACTGCTGTGCGGCGGCGGGTGTCAGCACAAACGGCGGAAAACTTGTCTCTTGTGTGTATATACTTGATTTTTCAAAGCAAGAGCCTGTTCATAAATATGTATTTGAAAACAATACCATATTTGATATAAAATACATAGATAATAATACCGTGGCGTGTATAGGTGACAGCGAAGCATATGTAATAAACCTGAGAAACGATGATTACAGCGTTTATTCTTACAGCGGAAAGATCATAACCGCCTGCTGTCTTACAAGCAAAAACGGTATTGTTTTGTCGCTCTCTTCCTCTATTGACGGCAAGAATTGCAACCTTGTAAGAATAGACACAAACGGTAACATTGCTTATGAGATAAAGACCGAATACTATATAACCGACGTATCATCTTATTCGAATACAACATTTGCTTATGCAAAGGGCAACATATACGCGTATTCGCCGGACGGCACCCAAACACGCTCGTGCAAATGCGGAAACGATACAAAAAGTATAATTGCACTGTCGGATAAATCGGTGTATACGGCGGGTATTTCAGAGATAAACTGCTGTAATGTAAATTAATCTAAGCGTTGCTTGATAACAGAAAATATTTATGGTATAGTACCTTTTTAAGAGGAGTTATATGTTTTTTGTATATGATTTGATTGTTATTGTTTTGTTTATAGCTGTTCTTGCTATGGGCTATAAAAGAGGCTTCAGCGGCTCTGTTGTAGGAATTGTATCAATTATTGCTTCATTTATCGCGGCTTTTGTTATTGCTAATATTGCAGCACCAATAGTTTATGAGGCTTTTTTTGCCGAGAACATAAAGGAAAGCGTTTATTCTGCTTTGCCGAAAAGCAACAGTGCAAACGATTTTATATCGGCTCTGCCGGGCGGTCTTTCGTTTGTGCTTAAAGACTCTGCGGGGCAAATCGCAAAATTTGTCGAAAGCGGAACAGATAAAGCGGCACTGTCGATAATTTCCATCGTACAACCGGTAATAACAGAGATCATAAGATCTGTTGTATTTATGGCGGCGCTTGTTATTATGTGCTTTGTTGCGAGACCCTCATTTAAAAAGATTCTTAAATTTTTGTTCAGCATTTCGATAATTAAGGGATTAGATGGTTTTTTGGGAATTATATTATCTGTACCTGCCGGGTTGTTTGCGGTGTGTATGTTTGCGGCGGCACTGTTTGTTGCGGCAAAGTTTACTCCCGAAATAGCAGATATGCTCACAGATGATATAATCGAACGATCATATATTTTCAAATATGCTTATAATAACGTATTTACCGGATTTATACTTGGATTGATTTTATAAACGGCGTATTCGATATCAGGAGGACAAAAATGACCGAAGATAAAAATAAAAGAATATTTACAATACCTAATGCCATATCGTTTACAAGGATTCTGCTTATAATACCTTATGTTATTGTTTTCTTGAGCGGCAATTATATACCTGCGGCGTGTATACTGATAGCGTCGGGCTTAAGCGATATGTTTGACGGTATGATAGCAAGGAAATTTGATCAGATATCAGACTTGGGTCTTATACTCGACCCGCTCGCAGATAAGCTCACGCTTATTGCGGTAGTTGTTACGGTGAGCATAAAAATACCTGATATTGTGCCGCTTGCCGCAGTATTGTTTTTGAAAGAATTGCTTATGATGATAGGCGGATTTGTGTTTATACGCAAAAATATGAAAATGCCCGCGTCAAAGTGGTACGGCAAACTGGCAACTATAATATTCTATATTTCCGCTACGGTGCTTGTTTATATTAACGCGATACTGAAATATAACAACAAAATCATATCTTTTATACTTATTTTGATCACGACAGCCTCAATGATATTTGCATTCATTATGTATATAAAACTATTTACGGACGAGCTTCACAGGCAAAGCTCTCAAAAAGAAACCGCACAAGCGAAAGGAGAAAACTAATTGATTTGTTCAAGATGTAAAAAGAATCCCGCCATAGTTTTTGTTTCATCAAGCAAAGACGGCAACGACACAAAAGGCTATTGTTTAAAATGCGCTAAAGAGCTTAATATTAAGCAGGTCAGCGATATTATAGATAAAATGGGGATAACCGAAGAGGACCTTGAGGCGGCATATGACCAAATGCGAATGCTCACCGAAGACGGAAGTCTTGATATGAACGAGCTTATGGATATGTCGGGGCTTGACGATGATTTAGATGAAGACGACGATCAGGAGAAATTTTAACGTGGCGGAGCGCCGGTGTTCCCTTTTATGAAAGGTCTGTTTAATACCGGGGAGGGCACAAACAATACAGGCGCAGACAAAACTGCTTCGGGAGTAAGAGGAAAAGACAGAAAGAAAGAAAAGAAAAGAAAAATGCTCGGCGCTTATTGCACAAATCTTACGGCAAAGGCAAAAAACGGCGAGCTTGACAGAATAATAGGCAGAGACAAAGAAACAAGCAGGGTCGTTCAAATACTAAGCAGAAGAATAAAGAATAACCCCTGTCTTATAGGTGAACCCGGCGTCGGCAAAACCGCTATTGCAGAGGGTCTGGCTATCAGAATTGTAAACGGCGATGTTCCTCAGAGACTGAAAAATAAAGAAATATTTTTACTTGATCTTACCGCGCTTGTTGCAGGCACACAGTTCAGAGGTCAGTTTGAAAAGAGGATCAAAGACCTTATAGACGAGGTTAAAGCCGACGGAAACATAATACTGTTCATTGATGAGGTGCATAATCTCGTAGGCGCAGGAGAATCCGAGGGTTCAATGAACGCAGCAAATATCTTGAAACCTGCGCTCTCAAGAGGTGAAATTCAGGTTATAGGCGCAACGACTTTCTCCGAATACAGAAAGTATATAGAGAAAGATACAGCGCTTGAAAGACGTTTTCAGCCTGTTACCGTCGCAGAGCCTTCCATTGCAGATACTATTGCAGTTATAGGAGGAATAAAAGACTATTATGAGAATTTTCACAATGTAAAAGTTAGCGATCAAATAGTGAGGAAAACGGTTATTTTATCCGAGAGATATATTACCGACAGATTTTTACCCGACAAGGCGATAGATTTGCTCGACGAAGCCTGCACACACGCTTCTTTGAGAAATAAAGACAGGGACAGATATGAGTCTTTGACCGATAAAAAGATAAAGCTTGAAGAAAAAGAAAAAGAACTGAGCGAAGAAGAAACGATAGATTATGAAAAACTTGCCGAGTTGCGCTCAGAGACAGCTAAAATCGACAAAGAGATTGATTCTATTGATATCAATTTGCTCCACTCAGATGTTACAGAGGACGATATTGCCGGGGTAATAGAATTGTGGACGGGCATACCCGCTACCAGAGTAAAAGAAAATGAACTAAAAAAATTATCCGGTCTGGAAGATAGCATAAAGGCAAAAATAATAGGTCAAAACGAAGCAGTAGAGGCGCTTTGCGCGGCAATAAGAAGAAGCCGCGTTCAAATAAGCCCCAAAAAGCGTCCGTCATCGTTTATCTTTGTAGGACCAACGGGTGTCGGAAAAACAGAGCTTGTAAAGGTTTTGTCACAGGAGCTTTTTGATTCGCCCGAGACCCTTATCCGCCTTGATATGAGCGAATATATGGAAAAGCATTCCGTTTCCAAGATCATTGGTTCGCCTCCGGGTTATGTAGGATATGAAGAAGCCGGTCACGTTACGGAAAAAGTCCGCAGAAGACCTTACAGCGTGCTTTTGTTTGATGAAATAGAGAAAGCTCACCCCGATGTGCTGAATATTTTGCTTCAGATACTTGACGAAGGAAAAATAACCGACGCGCACGGCAGAGTGGTGAATTTTGAAAATACGGTCATAGTTATGACATCAAATGCCGGCAGTGAACGCAAGGAAAACCTTCTCGGTTTTGGCAAAAGTGAGTTTGCCGCAACAAAAGAAAAGGCATTGAAAGCGCTTTCCGACTTTTTAAGACCTGAGTTTATCGCAAGGCTTGACGAAATAATAGTGTTCAGAAATCTTGATAGCTCAGATATAGAAAAAATAGCTGAATTGATGCTCAATGAATATAAGGCTCCCCTTGCAGATAAGGGGATAGTATTTGACTACGATAAGAGCGCAGCCGAGCTTATAGCGAAAAAATCCGACTGCACCAAAAACGGAGCGCGTGAGGTAAGAAATACAATAAGAAAGCTTATTGAAGATAGAATAGCAAAGGTAATTATAGATTCAGACGAGGCATCTGTCGGCAGTATA
>JAEEHZ010000054.1 GCA_016281115.1 Clostridiaceae bacterium
CATCTTTATAAGTAATCTCCGCAGTGCCTATGAGTGAGCCCTTTTTCACGGGGGCTTCTACGCTGTCGGGAACTGTCGGGGTAACGGTAACATCGGAAGATTTTGCATAATAAGGAAGTATCGCTGAACAGTTGCTTTCGGGGACCAAAAGAAGAGTGTCTTTATTCCATGCAGATTTAAGCTCAACGCTGCACACGGGCGTTTCTTTATCAACAACGGTACGTATCTCAAAATTGTCAAAAGCCCAATCAAACATATTGATACAATCCCACATAGCTCCGTTGTCGTCTATCCACTCGCCGTCGCTGTTCACGCAAGGGGCATCAAGTGCGATACATACATAAGAATAGCCGTCCCTTACGGCAGACGCCACCAAGCAGTATCCTGCTTCGTCAGTGGTGCCTGTCTTTATGCCGGTTGCATATCGGTAATAGTATTCTCCTCCTCTACCCTCGTCTATAAGATAATTCGTTGCAACAAGAGGATATTCGGAATCCGGCAAATAATACGAAGACATCGAACATATCTCGGTAAAATAAGCTAATCCCATGGCGTATTCCGTTATTTTGTATAGATCCTTTGCAGTAGTATATTGTTCCTCATCATGAAGGCCGTGAGGATTAACGTAATGTGTACCGGTACATCCGAGGTCTTTTGCTTTTTTATTCATCAAGTCAGCGAATGCAGCAATGTTGCCCTTTCCCACATAATCGGCAAGTACCAGCGCTGCATCGTTACCCGATTTTATCATAAGGCAGCAAAGCAAATCGTAAACAGAAAGCTGTTTTCCTATGTATTCCTCAAGACCGGCTGTAGAGCTTTCCGTGCCGTCAAGACTGTGAATAATATCGTTTTTTATTTCTACCTTAGTGTTTTTTATATCGGTTATATTCTCTACAGTAATGATATATGTCATTATCTTTGTAGTAGAAGCAGGATATCTTTTCACGTCGGCATTGTAAGCGTACATTTCAGTTTTTGTGTCCGTATTTACCATATATACTGTTCCGCAGTTTAATTTAAAATCAATATCATAATCAGATGCCGACGCCGAAAACGGAACTGCAATACACGCCGCTGCCAATATTATCGACAGTATTCTGCGGATTGTTTTTTTCATTCGTATTCTCCCTATCTTTAATAATACAAAGTGCAGAATGGAAGCATTTTCCGTTCTGCACCAAATACATTGTAATAAGCTACTCAAAAAACGAAGGCATAAGACTATAGCCTCGCGGTGAAAAGCCACCGTCTGAAACGCTCACACCGTTATCTCTGTAATCGTAGTTACCGAAAAACATATCTGAAGCTACAATAACATCGTCACTGATCAATCCTTCGGTTTTAATCAAAGGTTTGCGGTATTCTTTTTTATTCATACAAAACACCACGCTAACATTCTTAATCGCACGTTTATTATACCATTATTCAAAGGTAAAGTCAACCGGTTTTAATTCTTTTCATTAGCTAACTTATTTATTTCCTGCATAAATGTATCTATATCCTTAAAACGCCTGTATACAGACGCAAACCGAACATATGCCACTTCATCTATATCTCTGAGTCCGTCCATAGCGTATTCGCCTATCTTTTCCGAAGATATCTCTCTTACGAGTGAATTTGATATATCAGCTTCTATGTCGGACGCCAGCTTTTCTATTGCCTCATAAGACACCGGTCTTTTTTCGCAAGCTCTTATAAGTCCGCTTATAAGCTTTTGCTTATCGAAAGGCTCACGGGACCGGTCTCTTTTTATAACTATTATAGGCAAAGTCTCTACTGCCTCATATGTTGTAAAGCGCTTTCCGCACTTAAGGCATTCGCGTCTGCGCCTGATTTTTTCGTTTTCTTCCACAGGGCGCGAGTCACAAACCTTGCTTTCGGGATACGCGCAATAAGGACACTTCATATAGTTACTCTCCTAATATATTTATTTATGTATCTCATCCGTGCTGCCGAAACCGCCGTTGCGCAATGCGCTCACGTCATCGTCTTCCGTTATGCCATACTGCATAAACACGCCCTGTGCAAAGGCTTCACCGGACTTTATGCTCACGGTTTTATCATCGGAGCAGTTCGTTATTTTGATATATATATGCCCCTCATTATCCGAGTTATAATAGTCGCTGTCTATGACACCTACCGTATTATCAAGACGCAGACGGTATTTAAATCCCAGTCCGCTACGCGGATAAAGCATAAGCACCCAACCGGGATCAATTTTTGCTCTTATTCCCGTAGGTATTTTTATACCCTCACCGGGCTTTAAGGTAAAATCTACTGTAGAATAAAAGTCATAGCCGGCGGAGCCAACGGTAGCTCTTTTAGGCAGTTTTATTTCGTCATAAGACACGTGACAATTATCACTTTCAAACGCACCGCAATACTGCTTTTGCGACACTTTCTCAAACCTTGCGATCTTATTCATATCTCTTTACTCATGTTATTCCATAAAGTCTCTGAGCTTTTTGCTTCTGCTGGGATGGCGTAGTTTTCTCAAAGCTTTTGCCTCTATCTGTCTTATACGCTCACGTGTAACCTGGAATTCTTTTCCGACATCCTCCAATGTGCGCGGATGACCGTCTATGAGTCCGAATCTCAATCGCAGGACCTTTTCTTCTCTCGGTGTAAGTGTAGAGAGAACCTCATCGAGTTGTTCCTTAAGCATCGTCTGGGAAGCTGCGTCGGCAGGTGCCGGCGCGTCGTCATCGGGGATAAAATCTCCGAGATGGCTGTCCTCTTCTTCGCCTATCGGCGTTTCAAGGCTTACCGGTTCCTGCGCGA
>JAEEHZ010000055.1 GCA_016281115.1 Clostridiaceae bacterium
ATATTTCTCACAAACAAAGGCGTGAATTTTCCTATGTCGTGTAAAAGCGCAGCCAAAGAACAAGCTTTGCCGAGTTCGTCTTCGTCAAGCCCCGTGGCTCTTATCACCGACTCACACACCCTGTTGCTCAGCAAATAACGCATTGTCTCCCAAGTATCGAGCAAGTGCATCCACAAAGGCAACCAACTATCGTTATTTCCTGTTTTTCCCGGGATAATTAATACTCTCCCCAATGTTGATATTTCAACCAAGCTTTCCGGTCTCATACAATTTCCCTTCCGATTTTAACAGCATATTCTATATAATTTACAAATTTATCGACAAAATTATATCAAATTCTTACAGTAATAGCAATACCTTTGTTAAATATTTTCACGATTATCTGATTTAAAAGTAAATGAATAAAGTAAAAGAAGCTGTTGTTTTTATTATTATTTTTGTTATATTCAGGGGTTTAAGGGGACAAATCGTCCCCTCAGTGCGAGCCAACTTGTCGGCTCGGTGGGAAAAATATATAGTTTTTCCCTGCTTGCTACGGTGCGCGACACTTGTCGTCACAAGCTCCATATCGTTCGTTTCCGTGTAAACACGAAAAACTCACTTATTGCGTTACTCCTCCTCTCCCAAATTAGCATAAAAATATGACCGCGAATTTCATTGATTAATGCCAAATGATAGTGTATAATCATGCTATAAGACATTCTGCGATATTACATAGTAGCGGCAGGGACCGGCATTGCTCTTGCTGTGCAAAGTAAAAAGCAAAAAACGGAGGAAAATATTATGTTTAAAAAGTTAATTTCTCTTGTGCTCGCATTAGTGCTGGTACCGGGTATGCTTACGGTTATGTCGGCGTATAAGGTAAGCGCAAAGGAAGTGCAGGCGAGGGGAGAAACTTACAGCGGCAAATGCGGCGATAATTTGACATGGACGCTTGATACAAGTACGGGTGTGCTTGAGATAAGCGGAAGCGGGGCGATAAAGGATTATTCTTATGATGATGATGCGCCGTGGTACTCTTTTGCGGGTTATATAAAAACCATTGTAATTGATAACGCAGTAACAAGCATTGGCGATTATGCGTTCTACTATTGCAAAAGTTTGACAAGCACAATGATTCCGAATAGCGTAACAAGCATTGGCGAGGGTGCGTTCTCCGGCTGCGCCGCTCTGACAAGCATAACGATTCCAAACAGCGTAACAAGCATCGGAGATTATGCGTTCTCCGGCTGCACCGGTTTTACAAGTATAACGATCCCGGACAGCGTAACAAACATCGGAGATTGGGCGTTTTCGTGGTGCAGCAGTCTGACAAGCATAGCAGTAGCAGACAATAACAATAACTACAGCTCGCAGGATGGCGTACTATTCAATAAAGATAAAACGAAACTAATTTGTTGCCCCGAAGGGAAATCGGGGACTTATACGATCCCAAACAGTGTAACAAGCATTGACCACATGATATTCTACAACTGTACCGGCCTCACAAGCGTAACTATCCCAAACAGCGTAACAGGCATTGGCAATTGGGCGTTTTCTCAATGCTACAGCCTGACAAGCATAACGATTCCAAACAGCGTAACAAGCATTGGCAAAGAGGCGTTCTCTTATTGTTACAGTCTGACGAGCATAATGATCCCAAGCAGCGTAACAAGCATTGGTGATAGGGCGTTCTCCGGCTGCACCGGTCTGACAAGTATAGCAGTTGCCGATAATAACAAAAACTACAGCTCGCATGATGGCGTACTGTTCAATAAAGATAAAACGGTATTAATTTGTTGCCCCGCAGGAAAATCGGGAACTTATATGATTCCAACCGGCGTAACAAGCATCGGCGAGGGTGCTTTTGCACAATGCGACAGTCAGACAAGCATAACGATCCCGAGCAGCGTAACAAGCATTGGATATAACGCTTTTGAGGGCTGTAATAACTTGACAATATACGGTACGGCAGGCTCTTATGCGAAGCAGTATGCAAATGAAAATGATATCGCTTTTGTCTGCGTTGCCCCCACCTCCGACTACACCGCCATCGCCTACTATTCAGACGGCACCAATATGGAAGACGGCACACAGCTTGTAATAAATGAAATTGCAAATGCCGAATTGCCTGCCATAATAACAGGTGACACCGCAACAGCATATGACATATCAATAACCAAGGACGGCAAAGAAATAACCCCCACCGGTAACATAACGGTGCGTATGCCGCTGCACGACGATAATACGCAGCCCAAACAGGGTGGCGCAACCGTTACAAATTATGAGGTTTACAGCATAAACAGCGATAAAGCAGAACTGATAAGCTCACACATTGACGGCAGTTATATTGTGTTCACAATTAAGGCATTTGGTCGTTACGCTGTTAAAAAGACCGTAACAGAGGTTGACACAGAAGATGATAAACCGACCGACAGTGATGTTAAACAGTCTGATTCGGATACCAAATCAACTGATAGTGACGTAAAACAATCCGATACTGATAAATCTACCGAGAGTGATTATATCACAATCACCGACAGCGAAGATACCTCTGACGACACACCAATCGACACTGAGACACCCACTGATACGGAAGCCCCCACCGACAGTGACGCTCCCGGCTTAATGGGCGACGTAAACGGCGACGGTGAGGTGAACATGGAAGATGTAGTAATGCTCCAAAAGTGTATTGCAGAACTTGTGGATTTAACCGATGAACAAAAAAACCTTGCCGATGTTACTCACGACGGCGATATAACAATGCTTGATGTTATAACAATGCAGAAGTACATTGCTAAGCTTATAACTGAATTTTCTGCAAAAGCCTAATAGAGACCGGCAAGCAAATAACGAATTGTCATTACTGCAATTCAGTATCGCTGATTTTAAATTACAAAAACTGCACCTGCCCCACACGGTCAATAATTCCGTGTGGGGCAGCTTTGCGCGCCGGAGAGGCGCAATATAAAGGAATAGGTAAATTGGGTATCGTTATTATGGATGTGCCGCACGGTTGAAATAATGCGCAGTGCGGACCGTTATTGGGTGGTTACCCGGCAGCACTTATAAGGCAACCACCGGGCAAAAGAGGATTTAGGTTAAATCAGAATGATTAGATAATATCAGCTATGGTTTTTTGCATTTGAACAACGTCTTGCAAGTCAACAACACTGTTTTCATCCATATCCGCAAGTAATGCGTTGCAGTGTGTGTCATATTTTGCAATGGATTTCTGTGTAACGGTAACATCGAGCATATCTAAGTTGCCGTCTTCGTTTGCATCACCTCTGATTGAGGCTACGACTTCATTGTCCCAACATGCGACCCAATCTTCCGCATCGGTATCTGCAAAAAGCTCGTCGGGATAAACAGTTGATGACTGAGTATAAGCATAAGCTTCGGGATGCAGTAGTACATCCATTAGAACCCAGCCTTCTTTGCCGTTGTAAACTGTTTTGCCGTAGCCGTTGGCGGTTTGGGTTATATGAAGCAGAGTTCCTGACGGAATGCTTCCTACTGTATAACTAACGCTGGGTTTGCCGCGAAGATCAAGGTAACCGTCATACGAAAATGTAGGAACTGTATAGTACTCATCTACATCCGTTGCCGGTTCATAGGGCAGGATATAGCCCCCTAAGATCCAGCCGTCCTTGCCGTTATAGGTAGTTCTGCCAAAGCCGTTGCAAAACTCGGTAATTTCAAGAACGGTTCCGTCCGGGATGTGGTCTCTAACACCGGAAGAAATGATTGGGTGAGAATGTAATACGGTATCTTCATCTTTCCATGGAGAATAAGCTACATAAGTGCCGTAGCCTTCTTCGGATTTTTCGTCGTCATTTTCGTTCTTCCAATACTCCCAAAACATAAAGCTTTTTACTCTCTCGTCCTTCAACATCTTGTTGATGTCTTCAAGCGTGACTTTGCAGGTAAACTCAGGTGTTAAATGAGCAAGCGTAGCTTTTTGCAAAGAATAATCCTTGATAAACGCATCGCACGCGAGGTCATACGATGTGTAGATGTCCATTTTCATCTGTTCAAATTCTTCCGCTGACAGACCGAGCTCGGCACAGCTTATATATCCGCTGCCGTTGCCGAATACAGGCTCTTTCAGACTGATGCAAAGCTTTAGCTTGTCTGACTCTGTCATTGCTTTGATCTGTTGGTATGTCACTTCGGTCAGGCATACAAGTCTGAGTGGATCCACTTCATCGGGATCAAACAGGTATTCCATAGAAACCCAACCTACGATGTCGCCTTCAACGCCTTTGCAAGTCGTCTTGCCGTAGCCGTCTTTGACCTCGGTTATATTAACCAGCTGTTTGTCATAGATGAAGAATAACAATTCGGATTCATCATCCGGCTTTGCACGTAACCAAAGCTCTCCGCCTTTCGGGTGCAAATAAATGTATGTGCCTGCACCTTTATCCGTCTGAGCTGTCGGTTCGGTTTCCTCAGCGCTTGCGGTACATACCGCAGTCAAAGAGAACGCCAGCACAAGCGATAATACGATCGCAATAAATTTTTTCAACATTTTAATCCCTCCTTTGTAAAAAAGTAGATTATTATGACTTTGGAATCTGCAATTCGTCGTCTGCCCACCGCAATTACGCTGTGTTTGAGGATATTATCTCACACTGCGCACTAATTAAGCCGCACGATTTTCCATCGGTTCCACCTCCATTCTTTCAGCGCCGTCACGCTTTATTGACCTTCTATTACACTAAAATCATATACGAAAAACATAACGCTTTCAACAGTTTGGCATAAATAGTCGTTTTTTTGGCATAAATTGTTCTCATAATTCAATACTTTTTTCAAAAAACACTTGACAAAAGAAAAATGTGTGTTTTGTTCATAACACAGTTAGTTTCGCACATCTTTATAAATACCTCATTTGCTTATATAAATAACTGCTCCAACTTCAAAAGGCTAATTATATTGCACCTGCCCCGCACGAACAGGAGATCACGTGCGGGGCAGCTTTTTGCGCGCCTTATCGGCGCAATATAAAGGAATGGGTTAATAGAGTATGTCGTTATTATTAATAAGCCGTGCGGCTTAATAAGTGCGCAGTGCGGACCGTTACCCGGTGGGTGCCCGGCAGCGCTTATAAGGCAACCGCCGGGCAAAGCGAGGGTCAAATCAAGTTATTGTCAAATTATATCAGCTATGGTCTTTTGCATTTGAACAACGTCTTGCAAGTCCACATTACCGTTTTCATCCATATCGGCAAGTATTGTGTTGCACTCGGTTGTAAGCTTTGCGATTGCTTTTTGGGTGGCGGTAACATCAACCATATCTAAAGCTCCGTCCATTGTTGCATCGCCTACTATGGTAGTCATCTCGTATTCGAATTCACCTTCCCACCATGAAGTATCTATATCGAAATCATCTGTCGCAGGCGCATAACTTGCTGACGCTGGGAAAAACTTGCCGCACATTTCAATAATTACGGAGGATTCTAATAACGCACCTCTGAAAACAAGTCTTGTGGCGTTTTCAAAGCCGCCGCTTGCAAATTTGCATGCAATTACTTGGTCCCATATGAGTTTTACGTATTTTGTAGCTTCTTCGTCCAGCTCACCGTTAATATAGGCTCCTACCTTTTTATTGTTAGCATAAATCTGGTACTCTTTGCCCTTATACATAACAGTTTGACTATCGTAGAAGTTTTCGGGTATTTTCCATTCTTCCCAACCTTTACTGCCTGTTTTGCCATCAAAGCGGTCATTGGGAACATGAAATTCCTCACGGAATGTATCCCACTCTTCTTCACTTTTATAGTCTTTAACATAATACCTATCGGTTTTGCTGTCATACATACACATAGTAAAAGGACCATCGAGAAATTTTACTTTGAATCTTTCTCTTAATGCTTTTTCTTCTTCGGAAAGAGACTTGTCCTCATCGGCTACCGGCACGTAAGGTTCATACCTAAAGCTATCAAATCTTTCGTCATTTATTATATTCTCAATATC
>JAEEHZ010000056.1 GCA_016281115.1 Clostridiaceae bacterium
ACACTTGGGCGACTAGTCTTTTTCATCCCCGGGGTCCTTGTCGGGCTAGTCGTACGGATATTGCTCATCGTAATAATTCTCAGCGTTGCCGTAAGGTGCGTATTCGGGGTATTGAGGATACTCAGCGCTATGATCATATTGTTCCGCATTATGATCCTGAGGCGCAGGCTCGTTGTATCCGTCATATATAGGGTATGCGTAGTTATCCTCAACAGGATAGGGATAACCGTTATTATCGTTAATCGCTCCGGGTTCTTCTGCGATTGAGCCGTCCAATTGTTTTATCTTTGCGTTAAGTATTTCAATTTCGCGCTTTGCGTCGGCATATTTTGCTCTTTCCTGAGATAACTGTACACGCTCATCGGCAATTATGCGGGACTGTCTGCGGCTGTTCCTTCTTACTGACAAAACATACTTTAAGCTGATTATAAGCGCGATAAGCATAAAGGGTACAAGCATAAACGCCATATATCCCGCAGGCGACAAAACAAAATCAAAAAACTTGCCAAGCTCAGACACATAGCCCATATATTTTCCCGCAACCGCGGCGGCAGGAACTAAATAATCATCGTTTTCATCGGTCAGTGTGGAAAATGTCACAAACGCAACGTTGCCCTCTGCGTCAAAAGAGGTTTCTCTTATCTGATGTGTTACAAATTCGCGTGTGCCTTCTGCAGAGTAGAGCGAATATGTTATTATGTCGCCTACCGCAAGATCGCTTGCGTCGCATTTTTCGCAGAAGATCAGATCTCCCGGTTTATAGTCTGTGGGGCTCATGGCATTTGAGCGGGCTATAAAATATTTATAGCCAAACAGCTCAGTGTTTCCGTTGTCAATAACAAGCGAAGATATTACCGTACACACCATTACGGCAACCAGAGCCACAACCAATATCCACGAAAAAACACTGCCCAAAACTTTAAAAAACTTTTTCATAACAACACCTCAAATATATTGGCGTGCAGACAGTTTTGCCTGTGTTTACAATTTTACACAATATATTGCAATAAATCAAGTAATTTTACAAAATAATGGCAAGGGATACGTTATATTATATTCATTTAGAGACAAATAAAGTATAGACTCTTTGGCAAAGCGAAAATTAAAATAGTAAAATATTTAAAAACCTCTTGACATAATACAAAACATAGTATATAATCACATTGTACTAATTCAATTAATACAATTTACAGGAAAGGAGTATGCGAATGTTTTCCATTAACTTTCAAAGCAGAAAGCCAATCTACGACCAAATATACAGCAACGTGTTAAAGCAGATCGCCATAGGTGAATTGCAGCCCGGCGATAAACTGCCTACGGTAAGGCTTATAGCGTCTGAGCTCGGCGTTAATCCCAACACGGCGTCTAAAGCCTATCAAATGCTTGAGCGCGACGGATATATATATTCGGTTGTGGGCAAAGGCTCTTTTGTGGCGGACTCTGCAAACGGCGGAGAGATAAAGCTAGGCGAGATACGGCAAAAGCTTTTTTCTGCCGTAAAAGACGCAGTGGAATACGGCATAGAAAAAGAGACCTTACAAAAAAGCTTTAACGAAACATTGAATACTTTATATAAAGGAGGCATGGGCGAATGATCTCAATAAATAATGTTGTAAAACGCTTCGGTCCTGTTGTGGCGGTGAATAATTTGAGCTGCAATATTGAAAACGGCTCGGTTTTCGGGCTTATAGGCTCAAACGGTTCGGGAAAATCAACACTTTTGAGAATGATATCGGGCGTCTACAAGCCCAATGAAGGCGAGATATTTATAGATAACGAAAACTCATACGATAACGCAGACATAAAACAAAAATGCTGTTTTATATCGGATTTTCCTTATTTTACAAGCTCTGATACGATCAATAATTTATCGAAGCTTTACAAAAACATATACTCAAATTGGAGCGACGAAAGATACGAACAGCTTTGCGCTATGTTTCCCGTAAGCCCCAAAGCGCCTATAATAAATATGTCTAAAGGTATGCAGCGTCAGGCGGCGCTTATACTTGCGCTTTCAACAAGGCCCGAATATTTACTGCTTGATGAGATATTTGACGGACTCGACCCCGTTGTTCGTCAGCTTCTCAAAAAGCTTTTGGCAGATGAGATTGCCGAGAGAAATATGACGGTTATAATAGCTTCGCACAACTTAAGAGAGCTTGAAGACCTGTGCGACCACATAGGGCTATTGCACAAGGGCGGAATACTTCTTGAAAAAGACCTTGACGAAGCAAAACTCGGTATGCATAAGCTTCAGCTGGTATTTGACAGTGAAAAAGACAGAAGCTTTTTTGACGGTTTTGATATTATGACTTTCAGCAAAAAAGGCAGAGTTATCAATATGACAGTAAAAGGCAGCGCAGAAGAGATAGACAGAAGAATAGAGGAACTCGGACCCATATTCCACGAAAGTTTACCGCTGACGCTGGAAGAATTATTTATTAGTGAAATGGAGGCTGCTGGTTATGACATCAACAACATTATCGGTTGATAAAAAAATTAAAGGCAAAAGCAACTTTGCCTCTATGTTAGTGTGGACGCTGAGAAAGAACACGGCAGTTTCCGTAGTGTACACAACTTTGCTTTTCGTGTTTTTTCCGCTTATGGTCATGTGGGCAACCGCTATGATAATTGCGTCGATAAGCGGACACAGCTCTATGGCAGAAATGGCAAAAGAGCTGGGCGAATTTGTAAAATACGGTTACCCCGTAACATCGTGGCTTACAAACATATTTGCGATAATAATATCGGGGCTATTGTTTAATTATTTGCACAACAAGCGCAGTGTTGATATGTACAACGCTTTACCGGTATCAAGAAAATCAATGTATTTCTCAAAATATGTTGCCGGATTGCTTATAATAACCGTTCCCGTTATAGTAACACATTTTATGGGTGTGATACTATTAACAGCCATAGGGGCGTGCGCGCCGTTTGACTATTTGCCCACACTCTTGTATGTGCTGCTTTCAACAGTTGCAACATATACGTTTACGTCATTCCTGTGTGTTTGCTCGGGAAAAACGTCAAGCGCGATAATTCTGTCTATCGGTTTAAGCTGCGCGCTGCCGATAGCGGTTTTGATAACAAATCTTATGATAACATCATGGGTACCGGGATTTTCAACATTCCTTGATATGCCCGCCGTTATATATATGCTGTTCTCCCCTGAAAGCATAGCTTTTGCGGCTTGCTACGGCTACAACTTCTATGAGAACGGTATGACCCCCGAACTGCTCGGTTTCACACTGTATTTTGTTATTTTTGTCGCCGCACTTGCGATAGGCGGTTACTTTGTATACAAAAAGAGAAAGATGGAGTGCGCTCAAAGCGAAGCGTCATTAAAGCTGCCCGAGTGGATAATCCGTGTTATCGTTACTTACGGCTGCGGACTCAGTTTAGGATTTATATTCTCTATGGTATTCGGAGAATCCGGCTCGGCGGTCGCTTCTATGCTGTGGTTTTGGATTGGCGTTATATTTGCCACAGCATCGGCACATATTGTTTTGGAAGTAATACTCAACAAAGGCTTTAAAAACTTCGTAAAGAATTTGAAAATCTACGCGGTTTCCGTAGGAGCTCTTGTTTTTGTATATGTTTTGGCAATAACGGGACTTTTCGGCGGATATGCATATGTTCCCGCGCCCGAAAGCGTAAA
>JAEEHZ010000057.1 GCA_016281115.1 Clostridiaceae bacterium
AAGTCACCCTCTACGTCATCTTTGGTTACATCAAAACCTATAAAGTTAACATCGGGGTACTTTGTTTGTACTTCGGGAATAGCCTCGCCAAATTGGAAACCTATAAACAAAACAGTGTTACAGCCTTCTTTTACGGCTTCGTCAATTTTTGCAAGTATGCCTTCTTTTGTATCTTCGCTTACAGTGTAACATTTGGCTTCAACACCTGTTATTTTGCTTATACGTTCCATTGCGTGCCAAGCTTCACGGTTGAAACCTTCTTCTTCGCCTGCGCTGTCGGCTATAAAAGCAAACTTAGCAAGTACACCGTCTTTCTGATACTCGGAAATGGTATTCCAAGTATAAGCATCTACTAAATTGTCACAAACTTTCAAAACAAGCTTGCTCGATTCTTTATTATAAGCTACGCAACACCAATTTCCGTCGTCATTCTCATATGTAACAACATATTTTTCTTCGGTCGAACCCATACGGTATTGTTCCCAAACACAAAAATGTGTCGAAATATCAGAGTCGCTTTCGTCACCTATTGTAATTTCCGCACCGTCTTCAACTTTTCCGTCCTTTAACTTGAGGCGATGGCCTGTGGTCTTTTGAACCAAAGAATATTCATTTGTATCGTTTAAAGCATATTCAAATGACCAAAGTGTATTCTCGTCTGTAAAGTGATCGGCAAGATATAACTTTCCGTCTTTATCAAACGTCAATACTCTGTTATCAACAGTAAAACAGAAATAATTTCCCATATAGGGTCCTGTTAAACATTCAGTTTCTCTGCTGAATACGAACTTAATCTCGAGTGTTCCCATATGCTGAGCGTGATCATCGTATACTTCGATGCTAAGTATATAAACATCGTCATATGCGTCTTCCGGCATAGTTAAAAGTGCAAAGTTCTCTTTTTCTGTATTCCAAACAAATCCAAAGTTCTCAATATCGCGATTTCCCCATCTTGTCCGCAGCTGTACTTTGGATTCCCAATCACCGTAGTGCTGCGTAAGATATTCATTCTTAAAAGGCACATAAATCACAAGTGAGTCGCTGTCGAAATCGGCGATTTCGCACTCAAGCTGATCAAGGTCGAACATATTCTCATCGCCCACGCAGCCTCTGCCGACAACAGCAAACCTCTTTTTGCTTTTAACGTCCATATCCGTGTTCTTATCTGTGTCGGAGTCTTTTTCCGCCACATCAAATTTATCTATCAGCTTTGCAATAAACTTTTGCATATTGGTTACGTCAAGCATAGTAAGCTCGCCGTCTCCGTTTACATCGGCTAACGTGATATCCTCAAGGGTCGTGAGCTTTGCAATTACCCGTTGAACAAGCGTAACGTCGGTCATAGATACTTCACCGTCGCCGTCTGCGTCGCCCATAACCGGGGTCTTGTCCTCTGCGTTGGCTATAATGATGCATGAAAACAGCATCGTAAAGCAGAGTAAAAGCGATAATACTTTTTTGATATTTTTCATAATTATTCTCTCCTTTTGTAAGAATCGGGTAAGTTATACCACGACTATATTTTATCAACTAATTTAGCGCAAATCAAGCATTAATTCATATTATTATATATTATTTGATTCACAGGCATACGCAGTCAGAAAAGCCCAAATAATAATAAATCCAAAATAAATAAGCTCATTGTTTTCTTTTACATTATGAGGACCTCCTTTGAATAGTAATATTTCTTTGAAGTAAATGTATTTATGGTCAGCTAAGTACCGACTGCTGACAATCCTCTCATGACAACCAACCCCTCCGCAATATGTCAGTTATAAGGTTTAATTTTCCTTACATAATATAAACACTTATATACCTAAATTTTAGACAAAATTTTATAGTTTTTTATTTTTTCATAACGTGATTGTTTTGGCATAAATATCCGCATATTGCAAACGGTTGACACAATTTAAAAAATGAAGTAAAATTATCCGGTATGAGAATCAAAGTAAAGGAATATTTATATGTTTAAATTGATAAAAACCGAGGGCAGCGCACGCAGAGGAGAATTTTTAACACCTCACGGCACTGTGCAAACTCCCGCATTTATGAATGTTGCGACCTGCGGCGCGATAAAAGGCGGATTGTCGGCATTTGACCTAAAAGACATACATTGCCAGGTACAACTTTGCAATACATATCATCTTCACCTGCGTCCCGGCAACGCCGTTGTAAAACAAATGGGCGGTCTGCATAAATTTACGCGCTGGGACGGACCGATACTTACCGACAGCGGCGGATTTCAGGTGTTTTCACTTTCAAAGCTACGCAAAATTGAAGAAGAAGGAGTATATTTTGCGTCACATATTGACGGGCACAGAATATTTATGGGTCCCGAACAGAGTATGCAGATACAATCAGATCTTGCCTCGACAATAGCTATGGCTTTTGATGAATGTATAGAAAACCCCGCCCAATATGACTATACAAAGAAAAGCTGCGAACGTACTTATCGTTGGCTTGTAAGATGCAAAAAAGAAATGGACAGGCTTAACAGCCTTGATTCAACTATAAACAAAAAGCAGATGCTTTTTGGCATAAACCAAGGCAGCACATTTGCCGATTTAAGAATAGAGCATATGAAAAAGGTAGCTGAACTTGACCTTGACGGCTACGCCATAGGCGGACTTGCGGTAGGCGAAACGGCAGACGAAATGTATGAAACAATTAGTGCGGTTGAGCCATATATGCCAAAGGATAAAATAAGATATCTTATGGGCGTAGGCACGCCCGTAAATATTCTTGAAAGCGTAAAGCGCGGCGTGGATCTTTTTGATTGCGTTATGCCGTCACGAAATGCCAGACACGGTCATATATTTACAATGAGCGGAATAAGAAATATGTTTAACGCAAAATATGAAACGGATGATCGTCCGCTTGACGAAGAATGTGATTGCCCTGTTTGCAAAAACTTTTCCAGGGCATACATACGCCACTTATATAAAAGCAACGAGATGCTCGGCATGCGCTTGGGCGTTATGCATAATCTGTATTTTTATAACACCTTGCTTGAAAAAATAAGAGACGCACTTGATAATGATCAATTTGAATCGTTTTATAACAAATATGTTAATGTTCTCGGAAACAGAATCTAGCTTAATTTGTTTGCTTTCCGTTCACGTTTGTTAATTTAACCCAAAATACAATAAATTGAATAAATATCTGTTGACAATTACTGTCATTTTGCTTATAATATGTATGGATGAGTGTGTTTTCTTTATACTCTTTATCGAAAGGGGCGTCCGACTATGAAAAACAGGTATTATACTCCTGAATTTACAAATGAAAAATTACTTACGTCCGATGTTATTATGAGTTCGGGTGAAACATCATCTCAAAACGGCAATAATCTTAACTCACTTGCCGCCGGTGTATCAAGCGAAGCGGCAATGCCGTTCGGCGACCTTTGATTTATAACAACATAATAAAAGCTCTTGAGGCAATATCGCTTCAAGAGCCTTTTTATTGGTTGTTCACGGAAAATAGTGAAATTAAATAAAATTGGACAGCATTATGTATATGGCACAAATAAGCCTGTATAATTATGCGAATCCAAATGAAAATGAAATCTCACCGAGAAAAAGGGGGGCTTGCGTCCACCCCACGGGGGCA